>JAGFXQ010000040.1 GCA_017861355.1 Bacillota bacterium | reverse complement strand
ACCCTACCACTTTTACATGATATGGTGCTCTATTATTCTTCGCTGTTATTCAATACTGTCTTACCTATATTAAACCATTGAAAACGTTAAAACTTCAATATTATTTATTATTTAAAACTACCTGTGCTGCCTTCAATGAAAACACAGCTATCATTTTGTCCGGAACAACTGATTAAGTTTTATTCCTCCTGAGGCAGCATATTTATATAACAAATGAGCATTAGCATGAAGAAACCTGTTAAACTTCTCGATCTTTTTTTCTGTAAACCCCACACGTTTTATCCAAGTATAACTCGGTAAAGAGCATCTGGCTATATCAAAACCATCTTCTGTGGGGCGTTCAAAATGAACCTCAACACATTGAACACCATTATCTTCAATGATATGGGAATGAACAATCTCCGTTTCATCAGATAAAATCATATATGGATACATCATAACTGGTTACCTCCTTTGCTTAGACTATATTAAATTTTTCTTCTTTCTAAAGTATAGCTCAAACTCTGTACTTCTTCATTCGTAATTGTATTTGGAAAATCCTCCCGACTACAATATGTTAATTCTCAAATTTAAACACTAATTTTGGCATCCCGTCTATTATTTTCTCTTCAGTTGTATATTTGCTTTCTGTATAACGACCGACCGTCTTATGCCAAAAAGCTTTAGCACGAATATTATTCTCTGTTGAATGTGTAAAAAGCATCCATTTACCACGATGTTTTTCAAAAATTTCAATCATAGAATGATATGAGATTGACTTTCCTCTAAATGGACTTAAGAGAAAGGTCTCATACACAAAATAATCAACTTCTTGTGGAACATATTTACCACTTCCAACTAGGCAAAAGCCAGCTGGAATATTATCTACCATAATCAAATATGGATATAATAAATTAGGATTTTCAAACCATGCTTGTTGAATATCATATTGTTCTGCAAGCGTACGTACTGGTTCTTCCTCAAATATTCCGTATTCATTGGGTAGAATGCCATGAATACCTGAAATATCATGTAAATATAATGGATACATGTTTTTAATTATAAAACCATTTGTATTATCTGCTAACTTTATCTCTATTTTCATTCTGAATTGCTCCTTTAATTATAAGAATAATAGCAGCTTATATTAAAATACGATTCTTTCATATTTGATTATTCTATTTGTATCTATGATAACGCTCCATACATTAAATAATTTATCAAAGAATTGCATGGAGCTTAAGACTGAACTTTTTCACCCAGAACATTCTCATATATATTAAATACTCCTTTCTTTTTTATCATTTTATATTGGAAATATCTTCATGTCAAATCATAATAACTAACCTTTCTATCAAACAATTACAATTTAGCAAATGATAAATAACTAGTTCTAATGAGTTTTACATTAAGTAACATTCAAAAACACCCTATCACTATTACATGATAAGGTGCCTAATTAATCTTCGTTGTTATTCAATACAGTCTAACCTAAGTCAAACCACCTGAAAACCTTGAAATTTTAATATTATTTATTATTCAATACAGCCTGGTGCTGTAGTGGTTCAGTGGTGAGCAATTGAATACGAGATTCAATATTTTTCTCCAATGTTCTTCATTCATACTAATTACGCACGCAATTATATCCATATCTTTCTATAAATATGCAGCATAAATCATTCTCATCGATCCACTGTCTAGTTCGAACAAATGCAATTATTATTTTGCATCTGTAGGTAAAGCAATTTTGATTCCAACCGTGGCTGCCATTTGAGCTATTGCTTTGGGATCAGAATTTCTTACATTCACATCAATTCGAGGAGTGTATGCGGCTTCTAATTGGATAACTTCTACATTTGTTAAGTTGATCTCTAGCGCCTTGAGTGCTTCGTCTATATGACTTGTCTTTAATGCTCCTACAATTGGGGCAGCAACAACTGGATTACGATATAGCCATGCAAGAGAGATTGCGGCTCGGCTTACACCTCGTTCTTCTGCAACTTGACCTATCGCAGTAACAATTTTTTCATCAGCTTCAGCAGTTGCCATAAAGTATTTTGCAGCACCTGCTTCGGACTCTGAACGAGCTGTTTTTTCACCCCAAGAACGAGCCAGGATTCCACGGGACAGCGGGCTATAAATCATAGTCTGAATACCCTCATCAGCGCAAAGTGGAATCATTTCATTCTCTTCCTCACGGGCGACTAAATTGTAATTATGTTGCATTGAGATAAAGCGTGTCCAACCATGTGTTTTCTGAATATGAAGTGCCTTAGCAAACTGCCAAGCTCTCATTGTAGATGCTCCTAAATAGCGAACTTTCCCCATCTTTACAAGATCGTGGAGTGCTTCCAAAGTTTCTTCCCATGGTGTAAATGGATCAGCGCGATGAATTTGGTATAAGTCAATGTAATCTGTTCCAAGTCGTTTCAGACTCTTGTCAATCTCCGTCATTATTGCTTTGCGTGAAAGCCCAAATGAGTTGGGACCGGATCGTGTAGGCGCACCTAATTTTGTAGCTATGACGACTTCTTCTCGTTTTGCATATTCCTTAAGAAGTTTTCCGATTACAACCTCACTTGTTCCTTGTGAATACAAATTTGCTGTATCAAAGAAGTTTATTCCCGCATCAAGTGCATGTTTGATAATTGGCTTACTTCCTTCCTCTCCAAGCGCCCATGTAGGATGCCCAAGGGACGGATCTCCAAATCCCATACATCCAATACAAATCGGTGATACCTCAAGTCCAGAACTGCCAAGTTTAATATATTGCATATTCTACCTCCTATTTTCTTTCATGTGTCAATTTTTCATGTGACAGCCTCAACTATCTTATCTTCTGAGGCTAAGATTATTTTAAATCAATTACACGAATATATGGTAGCACGATCTCATCAACAAATTGCCTAATCCTATCAATTTATGTTTCGTGGGTTCATCTGAACTTAATATTTTTATTAAGTAATTAAGTATAAGTCAAATAATAAACATAAAAAGAACGCAATGATCTAAATACTTCATTACGCCCTCTTCTGCTACTATATTGAGCTTTATATCATTTAAGTTTCCCCAATTTGATCCAGTCCCTTTATACGCTTGACATCTTTTCTTGGAGAAAAACCGAACATACGAGAATATTCACGTATAAATTGTGTTGTACTCTCATATCCAACAAGTGACGCAGTTTCGGCAACATCCAAAGGTTCATCAATTAATAATCTTCGAGCCTCCTGTAATCGTAACTGTTTTTGAAATTGAATTGGACTCATTGCAGTAATTTCTTTAAAATGTCTATGCAATGAAGGAACACTCATTTTTGCAACATCTGCGATCAGTTCCACATTAAATGCATCTTGGTAATGCTCCACTATATATTGAATAGCATTTTGGATATAAACCGCGGGGCTTCCATCTGTCACTATTTGTCTTAACGCTTCTCCATGCTCTCCATGAAGAACTTTATATAAAATTTCTTTCATATATAGTTGAGAAAGAATTGGAATGTCATTCTGTTTATCTAGTAGTCGAACTAACCGTACTATCGCATCTAACATTGAGACATCTAATCTAGCCACATTTAAGCTACGTTGCGATTTTTTCTTTATCTTCATCATGAGTTCATCACTGCCTAATAATTCCAATATACTACTATGTGCAAACTCAAGTTTTATAGACAAGTTTGGTTTTAATTTGGATGCCTCATGAACTTCTGCAATGATTGGTAAATCCATTGATGCTACCATATAATATGGTGAGCCATATCTAAAATGATCTTCACCAACTGTAACATCCTTTATACCCTGCACAACAATATAAATAGATGGCTTACTTATTTTATAAGGTTCAATTATTCCATTCGAATAATGTGGCTTAGTATGACAAGAAATACTTAGGGAAGGGATCCTAGTAGTCTGAGTTCCTTCAAAATCAGCATTTCGAGTAACTATTTCCGCCAGTTCTTCTTGCAATTGTTGAATATTATTACTCATTGATCCTCCAGCATTTAAATCTAATAAATTGAGTAAATACACTAACTTATCCATATATATCATGAAAGTTATTTAATTATATCAAAAAAAGACCCTTATATCAACTTCTCAGTCAATATAAAGGTCTCAATCTTATTCTCAAGAAAAACTACGTTCTTCTCTCAGACAAAAACTCATCTTACTTATTATTTAAAACTGCCTGTGCTGCTGCTAATCTTGCGATCGGCACACGGAAAGGTGAACAGGATACATAGTTCAAACCTACCTTATGGCAGAACTCAACGGTAGAAGGATCTCCACCATGCTCGCCACAGATACCAAGCTTGATATTAGGTCTGGTTGCACGACCTTTCTCGGAAGCCATCTTAACTAACTGGCCAACGCCTTCCTGATCAAGTCTTGCAAATGGATCGGACTCGTAAATCTTACCCTTGTAGTAAGCATCTAAGAACTTACCAGCATCATCACGGGAGAAACCGAAGGTCATCTGTGTTAAATCGTTTGTACCGAAGGAGAAGAACTCAGCTTCTTCAGCGATCTCATCTGCAAGTAAAGCAGCACGAGGAATCTCGATCATAGTACCAACATGGTACTCGATATCGGAATTCATCTCTTTCTTTACTAACTCAGCGGTCTCAACAACGATATCTTTAACGAACTTAAGCTCTCTCTTCTCGCCAACAAGCGGGATCATGATCTCAGGAACGATATTGAAGCCTTTTTCTTTCTTAACTTCGATAGCTGCTTCCATAACTGCTCTGGTCTGCATCTTAGCAATCTCAGGATAAGTTACGGCAAGACGGCAACCTCTGTGACCCATCATCGGATTGAACTCATGTAAGGAGTCACATACTGCATTAACTTCTGCAACACTAAGACCCATATCTGCTGCTAAAGCTGCGATATCATCTGCATCGGTAGGAACGAATTCATGTAACGGGGGATCCAGGAAACGGATGGTAACCGGTCTGCCTTCCATTACTTCATAAAGACCCTTGAAATCGCCCTTCTGGAAAGGAATTAACTCGTTAAGAGCTTCTTCTCTAGCTTCAACAGTCTTAGATAAGATCATCTTTCTGATCTTATGAATTCTTTCACCTTCGAAGAACATATGCTCAGTACGGCAAAGGCCGATACCTTCTGCACCGAACTTAACAGCGTTAGCTGCATCAGCCGGAGTATCTGCATTAGTTCTTACCTTTAATGTTCTGATTTCATCAGCCCATTTCATAATTCTATCAAAGTTACCACTGATGGATGCTTCTACTGTAGCGATATCGCCAACGTAGATGTTACCGGTGGAACCGTCTAAGGAGATGTAATCTCCTTCTTTTACTGTATTTCCAGCGATTGTAAAGAATTTCTCTTCTTCATTGATTACGATCTCGCCACAACCGGATACACAAGCAGTACCCATACCACGAGCAACTACTGCAGCATGAGAAGTCATACCACCACGTACAGTTAAGATACCTTCTGCTGCATGCATACCTTCGATATCTTCAGGAGATGTCTCAAGACGAACAAGGATAACTCTTTCGCCTTTCTCATGATGATTCTTAGCATCTTCTGCTGTGAAGTATACCTTACCAGCTGCTGCACCAGGGGATGCAGGAAGAGCGTTACCAACCGGTTTTGCTGCCTTTAATGCTTTAGGATCAAAGGTAGGATGTAATAACTGATCTAAGGACTTAGCTTCAATTCTCTTGATTGCTGTTTCCTTTGTAATCTTTCCTTCATCAACTAAATCACAAGCGATCTGAAGAGCTGCAGGAGCAGTTCTCTTACCGTTACGTGTCTGTAAGAAGAAAAGTTTTGTATCTTCAATTGTGAACTCCATGTCCTGCATATCTGTATAATGATTCTCAAGCAGAGTAGCAATTCTCATGAATTCTTTGTAAGCTTCCGGCATATCCTGCTCAAGCTTGCTAATCGGCTGAGGAGTTCTGATACCAGCAACTACGTCCTCGCCCTGAGCATTGATCAGGTACTCACCATAGATCTTAGCTTCACCGGTGGAAGGATTACGTGTAAATGCTACACCAGTACCTGATGTATCACCCATGTTACCGAATACCATGGCCTGAACGTTAACAGCGGTACCCCAATCACCAGGGATATCGTTCATTCTTCTGTAGTAAATTGCACGAGGGTTATCCCATGAACGGAATACAGCAGTGATAGCTTCGATTAACTGATCTGCAGGATTCTGAGGGAAATCTGTGCCTTTTTCTGTCTTATATAATGCCTTAAACTGATTAATAACTTCCTTTAAGTCATCTGAAGTAAGATCGGTGTCATAATGAACACCCTTCTTCTCTTTGATTTCATCAAGTACTCTTTCGAATTTGGACTTAGGAACTTCCATAACTACGTCAGAGAACATCTGGATGAATCTTCTGTAGGAATCATATGCAAATCTAGCGTTACCGGTCTTCTTAGCGAAACCTTCCACTGCAGCATCTGTCAAACCTAAGTTAAGGATTGTGTCCATCATAC
Source organism: Bacillota bacterium (assembly GCA_017861355.1). Classification (GTDB taxonomy): domain Bacteria; phylum Bacillota; class Clostridia; order Lachnospirales; family Lachnospiraceae; genus Mobilitalea. The sequence continues at coordinate 17,323 of JAGFXQ010000040.1, read as the reverse complement.
CAGGCATGGAAGCTCTAGCTCCGGAACGAACAGATACTAATAAAGGATTCTCTGTATCGCCGAATTTCTTACCCTGCTCTTCTTCAAGAATTCTTAAGGATGCAAAAATCTGATCCTTAATCTCATCAATGATTTTCTTGCCACTATTGTAGTAGTCTGTACAAGCTTCTGTTGTTACAATAAAACCCTGAGGAATCGGAAGACCTAAGTTAGTCATTTCTGCTAAGTTAGCGCCTTTACCGCCAAGAAGGTTTTTCATATCTGCCTTACCTTCTTTGAACAAATATACCCATTTTGTCATTTTGTAAGTGCCCTCCTAAAAATAATATATTTACAATTTGTTACAGTTCTGATACCGACAATGATGTCAAAAGCACGCTGTGAAATGATGTAAAATGATTGGCGGTTAAAGTGTTAAAAGGTGCTACGCACTCTTCCTGATGTGAGATATTGCATTACAAGCGAGCTTGTATAGCAATATTTCGCATCAGGAAAGCACCGAAGGTGCTTTTAACACTTTAATCACAATATTTTACTTTCACAAAATGCTTTTGACATCATAATCATCAATCGAGAGCCAAAAGTACTCCGCGAACAAAACGAATCGTTCACTCATTTTGTTGGCGTAATACTTTTATCACTCAATTGACAGTACTAATACAAATTATAACTCTTTTTTGATATTTCTAATCGCAGTAGAGATTATAACATACCTTACTGCGATTAGAAAAGCCTTTTTTTCTAAAATTTAAATTTATTCTCAAAATATGCCTTTAAGTCTTCGATTTTAATTCTTTCCTGCTCCATGGTATCTCGGTCACGAACGGTTACTGCACCGTCGGTCTCTGAATCGAAATCGTAGGTGATACAGAACGGTGTACCGATCTCATCCTGACGGCGGTATCTCTTACCGATATTACCACGATCATCAAACTCACAGTTATAGGTCTTGCATAAATCCATGTAGATCTTCTCTGCAGGCTCGGATAACTTCTTGGATAACGGAAGCACACCAACCTTCACCGGAGCAAGTACCGGATGGAAACGAAGAACGGTACGTACATCACCCTCAGCGATCTCTTCTTCGTCATATGCAGCACATAAGAATGCAAGAGCAACACGATCAGCACCCAGAGACGGCTCGATTACATAAGGAATATATCTTTTTGCCTTCTCATCATCGAAGTAGCTCATATCCTCTTTGGATACGTTCTGATGCTGAGTCAAGTCATAATCGGTACGGTCTGCGATACCCCAGAGCTCGCCCCAGCCAAAGGGGAACATGAACTCGATATCGGTCGTTGCTTTACTATAGAAGGAAAGCTCAGCTGCATCATGATCTCTGACTCTCATCTCTTCTTCCTTCATGCCAAGAGCCTTCAGCCAATCGATACAGAACTGTCTCCAGTAAGTGAACCACTCTAAATCAGTGTCCGGCTCGCAGAAGAATTCCAACTCCATTTGCTCGAACTCTCTCGTACGGAAGGTAAAGTTACCGGGTGTAATCTCATTTCGGAAGGATTTACCGATTTGACCGATACCAAATGGTAGCTTCTTACGAGAGGTTCTCTGTACATTCTTAAAGTTAACAAAGATACCCTGTGCTGTCTCAGGTCTCAGATATACAACATTCTTTGCATCCTCTGTTACACCTTGGAAAGTCTTGAACATCAGGTTGAACTGACGAATATCCGTAAAATTATGTTTTCCACAGGTAGGACAATTAATGTTATGTTCATCAATATACTTCTTCATCTCTTCCTGAGGCCAAGCATCTACAGCACCTTCAATAGTAATGCCATGCTCCATATGATAATCCTCAATCAGCTTGTCTGCACGGAAGCGCTCATGACATTCCTTACAGTCCATCAGAGGATCAGAGAAGCCACCCAGATGTCCGGAAGCAACCCAGGTCTGCGGGTTCATCAGAATTGCACAATCCACACCGACATTATAAGGATTCTCCTGGATGAACTTTGCCCACCAGGCTTTTTTAACATTGTTCTTCAGCTCTACACCAAGATTACCGTAATCCCAGGTATTCGCAAGACCACCATAGATCTCTGAGCCAGGGTATACAAAACCTCTTGCTTTTGCCAGTGAAACTATTTTTTCCATTGTCTTTTCCATACTCTTTATCCTCGCATTATTTTAATATAATTATTTACACGGAAATTCCTTTGAAATCAGGGTTTGAAAACAACGATCGTCATTCCCTCGGCTGCTCCCTGCAGCTTATTGTCATCTACATAGGTCGCATTCTCGGAATAGTATTTAATCGTACCATCTACAATAATATCGTAGGGCTCGTTTATAACCAACATCATTAAAGCCTGCATATTGATCCATTCCGGAATATGTTAAGAGCATAATCGCTTTTCCGCCGTTCAGTTGGACATCATCCAGGGTTATTTTGTCCTCCCCAGCTGCTTTGTTATAAGTATCTATCTCTTTGGAAATAAAATCTTTTAATTCACTCAGCTTATAATAGGTTTGATCAAATTCTTCTACGGTAGCCACCTGAAGAACCCCGTTTGATTTTGCTAACAATGTATTCGTCGTAATATCATCGGCTGTAAGAAACTTTTCTTCTTTTCTACAACCCGCTGTTCCAAGGACTAATAACAGTAGGATTGTGCAAAGAAACCACTTTTTCATAAAGCATTCCCTCCATATAGTATTGGGTTCATATCATTTTAACCTTAAAGCTTAATAATTTCAACATTAATTTATAAATATTTATAAACTCTTCAGCATATCGAGTGACTTAAAATTATGCTCTATATAGCACTCCAGATAACGTTTGATACATAAGTCCAATTCCGCCTGTACCTGATCTATGACACGAAAAGTAAAAAGCTTTTCAACCTCCTTGGATAATATGTACTGCATTGTATATAAGGTTGAGGTATTGATGCTGACCGCACCCTTATCATTTCCTCTGCAGTTATCACATAGGATACCTCCGCATTTTGCACTAAAATAATATCGGATATTCAGATTATTACGATCAATCGTTTCCTCTGAAAATGAATTTTTATTACATTTTACACAATTGAATACCTGTGGTGATTCCCCGTTCAGTGCCATGATCTTAAGTTCGAATACGGACCGGATCAATTTCGGAGGAATCGTCTTTTTCGCTAATGCTCGCAGTGTCTGATAAAGCAGCTTTAAAATATCCTTTTCATCGATATTCTCTTTGGTTAGATAATCCGCAAATTCACAGAAATAGAAACCATAACAGAGCCCTTCAAAATCATCCCTGAGTTCCCCAAAATAATTCGATATTTCTACTGACATGATATTATAGGCGGATTGCCCGGCATACAAAGAGAATTCACCGAAAGCAAAGGGTTGTCCACACGCCAATAAGGCGCTGTTCGGTCTCCTGGCGCCTTTGGCAAATGCTGTAATTTTTCCTTTTTCCTTCGTCAATATAACCAATCGCTTGTCATACTCACCAACTGGCATGGCCGATAGAACCATTCCCGTTACGGTAGTCGATACCGGCAACAAATCCACCTTCTTTTTCTCTCACATGTCCGGTATTGTTAAATCCCAGATTGTCTTCCGACATCATAGGACTATCCCAATCATCTTCTTTTGTACATGCGATGTAATGTAAATAATCATCTATCCTTCCGGATTCAACGAAACTCTTCCAATAATCATAATTCTTCATAAATGAGCCCCCTAACCATGATAAAATTATATGTTTATATCATTAGGTTTCCCATTTTAAACACTGTTAAACTGGTCAGAATTTACCAGTTGCAATTTTTCTCATTTGATTTGATTTATTCGTCTTTATTATATCCATAGTTTTTCATAAGAAAATCACTGTCACGCCAATCCTTCTTTACCTTCACCCATAATTGAAGATTAACCTTGCAATCCAGAAGATTTTCTATTTCTCTTCGTGCTTTGGTGCCGATCTGCTTCAACATACTGCCACCTTTACCGATGATGATGCCTTTATGAGAATCCCGTTCACATACGATAGTTGCATCAATATCCATCATTCCTTCCGAAGAGGCACTACCCTGAGGGCGTTCCTTCATTCGGTCGATACTGACTGCAATTCCATGAGGAATCTCATCATCCAGAAGTCTGAGAGCCTTCTCACGAATCAGCTCAGCTACAATCTGCCTCTCCGGCTGATCTGTGACTGTATCCTCATCATAATACATCGGACCCTCCGGCATATACTTATAGATCTCTTCCAGAAGTACATTCGTATTCTCACCCTTCAACGCAGAGACAGGAATGATCTCTGCAAACTTACAGATATCCTTATAAGCCGCGATAAAGACAAGAATTTCCTCCTTCTTCACGGTATCGATCTTATTGATTACCAGTATGACAGGAGTTTTCACTTTGTTCAGCTGCTCCGCAATATGCTGCTCTCCGGCACCGATGAAGGTGCTCGGTTCTACCAGCCAGAGTACGAGGTCCACCTCACTCATAGTACGTTCCGCAACATTAACCATGTATTCACCTAGCTTATTTTTTGCTTTATGAATTCCCGGCGTATCCAGAAAGATGATCTGGCCTCGTTCATCCGTATAGACTGTTTGAATTCGATTTCTGGTGGTCTGCGGCTTATCGGAAGTGATTGCAATCTTCTGTCCAATCAATTTATTCATCAGTGTAGACTTTCCTACATTTGGGCGTCCGATCAGGGTGACAAACCCCGACTTATATTTTGTAGCGTTCATTTAATACCTGTACCTTTCTTTTCTTTGCTGTATCTTTATGTATTCACTTCATTATTATATAGGAAAGAATCTCATGATGTATTCCTGATCAGAATACACCATGAGCTTCTTCTCATAACTTCATTTGTGGCATTACTTCATTAAGTTCTTTACTTCCTTAAACATATCTTTGTTTTCGTTTATCTTACTCTCGTTACCGATGACGCAGATATTACCCGCCTCTAACATCGCTGAGATATACTTATGACAGGCACGGATATCCTCCAGTGTTACCTTTAGCACTTCGTTCCTTTCCTTCTGAAGCTCTGCTTCCGAGATCTGACCCAGGTACATGCTTAAGGATCGTTTTCCTTTGGACTGTGGTGTTAATGGAGTATCCAACGTACTGAAGGTACCAATGATATATTTGGTAATGTCACGCTCCTCCGCAGAGAAGTTCTTAATATAATCCGCTGCCTTCTCATAAATATTGTTCGTTTCCCTGAGATTCGGATCACGGTATGAGGTAAAGTACGCATCCCCATCCACACCGGAGAAGCCACACATACAACCATAAGCTCCACCTTTGACACGAACATTATTCCACAGATAATCATAACTCATAATTGTCTTCAATACCCTCAAAGCTCCGGTATATTCGTAACCAGCCTTGATAAAGTTACCTGCTCTTGCCACATATTGAACCTGACTCGCCGTCTTAAAGCCTTCATTTAAGCATACCGGTGAAAGCGCTGAAGTATCGTAAGCAGTAAATAATTCATGCTCTGCCTTCTGTGGTAGCTTCTCTATAAAGCCGGTAAACTTATCTGCAAACCGCTCATAGCCTTCTTCATCCGCTGTGATGCTGACCAACAGATTCTCACGGTTGAAGATCATCTTCAGAAGTTCCTTCAGCTTCTCAATTGTCACATCTGCTTTCGTGCTAAAGTTCTCTGCCAGATCCTCGATGAATTTGTAGAAAGCAATACCCGTGGTGATCTCTTTATATAAGCCATGCACTGAATAATAACTTGTGGCACGGTCCACTGCTGCAGAATGACCGGCAGAATTGAAATGCATCTGTAGCTTGGATCTCATCTCATCAATGATTTCCTTCAAACGTTTCTTGTCATCTAATTTTGAACCATAGGTGATCTCGTCAATCAGACGGAATGCTTCCGCCAGCTTATCATATAGCACCTTTGCCGAGAATTCAAATACAGGATAATATTGATCTGTGTTTCCTTTGATTGAAAAGCTTCTGACATTCGAAGCAATACCGCCGGTATGAATGTTTACCTCATTGGATAGTTCGAGATAAGAATACTTCTCTGTATCCACATAGCCCAGGACATAGGACAATAAGGAAGCATAAGGAAGCAGCTCTTTCGGAACCTGCTTCACATTGAAAAGCAGTCGCAGATAAGCAATCTTATTCGTATATACTTCATGATGAATTATTTTTACATCACTAATTTTAACTTCCTTATTATAAAGAGGTTCAATCTCTTTCTTAATATCCTCACGGGTGAGCAGAGGGATGGCTTCCAGTTCCTCCTTGGTGGAGGGTTCCTCCTGGTATTCCTCCAGCTCCTTGGTCTCCCGTACGATGCGCAATAGTTCATCTTTTGACAGAGTCGCTTTGTAACCAGCCAAATGCTTCTTAAGTGCTTCCTCTTTCTGGGCATTCAATCCGGACTTTGGCTTCAGAATAACCACGGATTCATGTGTATTCTCAAGTAAATATTCTTTGATCACCTTCTCGTAGTAACCGGTACCGATCTTATCCTTCAAGAACGCATAGCCTGAGGTGTCCTTCAAATGAAGGAAGGGCTTATGATCATCATGAAGCCAACTGCCCATTGCACGCAGTCCATAGAGCAGACCCTTCGGAAACTGTCCGTAATCTGCTTCTCTGTATTTGAATTCGTAGTAATTGATGGCAGCACGTAAAGATTTCTCATCCATACCGTCTGCAACGGTTTTAGCCAGAACATCCCGAATCACACCTACAAAGCTATCCTTTTTATCCTCTTCTGAGTTCTTTGCGATGATGGTAAAGCTAGGCTGAAGGATCTCATCTTCATAGCCTCCCAAGATATCCTTACCGATACCTGCATCCAAGAGAGCCTGTTTGATGGGAGCTCCCGGTGCCTGTAACAGAACATAATCAAGTACTTGGAAGGTGAGTCCCAGTTCCTTATCTAAGGAATTACCGATCACGGTATTGAAGCTTAAGTAAGTATTGTCCTTGGCTTCCTCTTCTTCACTCAAGGAATAGAAGGCTTCCACCTCACGGCTTCCCTCAAAGGACTTCTGAAACTTTACCTTAGAATCAACCTCCAAGTGATCATATTGATTCAGGTATTCTTTGTCCAGCCAGTCCAGACGCTCCTCAAAATCCATCTCGCCATACAAATAGATATAACTATTCGAGGGATGATAATAGGTTCTATGAAAATCAATGAATTCCTCATAAGACAATTCCGGAATATAATCCGGATCACCACCGGATTCAACACCATAAGGAGTATCCGGGAACAGGGAATTCTGTATCATACGATATAGCATCGACTCCGGTGAGGAGAAGGCGCCTTTCATCTCGTTGTATACAACTCCGTTATATTTCAGTTCGGCTCCCTCTGATTCCAGTTCGTAATGCCAGCCTTCCTGATAGAATATCTCTTTCCGCTGATAGATATTAGGGTACAGAACGGCATCCATATAGACATGCATCAGATTCTTAAAGTCCTGATCATTCATACTGGCAATCGGGTAGACCGTCTTATCCGGGTATGTCATAGCATTCAGGAACGTATTCAAGGAACCCTTGGCCAACTCTACAAATGGGTCCTTCGCCGGGAAATTCTTTGAACCGCACAACACCGAATGCTCGATGATATGTGCCACACCGGTGCTGTTCGCCGGGGGAGTCCGAAATCCGATGGAAAACACTTTATTATTGTCATCATTTGCAACAATGGCAATTCTTGCTCCTGTTTTCTTATGAACCAGTAAGGTGCCGATACCGTTCATATCTTCTAATTTTTCCTCTAATACGAAATCGTAAGAGGATGGAAATTTAAGTTTCATGATAAGCCTCCATTCTTATGCATCCTTCAGTACTCTGATTACATGCATATCTTCTATTCGTTAAACTGCAAATATTACTACAGATTTAAATCATCTTTTATTAAACAATAGTATGGTAATTTATAGTAGGTGCTTATTCATAATAACACAAAATAAATTATTTGTCATTTCCTACAAAGCGTTTTTTCGGTCTCATCAATCAGAATTATATTTCATATTTTTACAATCTTCCTGTTCCTGTTTGCCATTCCTTTCAGTCATATGTGATACTAAAATAGATTTATTCAGTACAATTTGTATCATTCGGACACACAATTAATAAATTCACAAAAAATAATTTATAATATTACAAATTTCAACAAAACTCGTTTGACATTTTTACAATTTTATGTTAAATTTATACTATCCTTACTAATAGTGGTAAAGGCAAATTCAAAATGGTTTTAGGAGGCTTTTATGAAGACAGGAACAGTTAAGTGGTTTAATGCTAAAAAGGGGTTTGGATTTATTTCTGACGAAGAGGGAAATGACGTATTTGTACATTTTTCCGCGCTCCAGATGGACGGCTTCAAGGTTCTTGAAGAAGGAGAAAAGGTTAGCTTTGAAGTAGTTAAGGGCGACAAGGGTCCTCAGGCTGCTAACGTAAACAGGTTATAATCGAAGACCAAATGTAATTTTTATATATATGGGTACATATCTATAAAGTTATAAATAGGATGGGTTGTAACAAAAGATGAGTGATTGAATAATCAATTACTCATCTTTTTTTATGTATTTGATTCGGCTTAAAATTCACAGAAGAAGGTTCAAACATCGAACCTTCTTCTGTAGTGTAGTGCTATAAAAAAGAGAGTTGTAAGCAAAATTGGATGATCGTTTATTCATACTTCCATACAAAATGCCAATATGAAGATACTTTTTATTCACACCTCAACCGGTATTAATGTTTGAAATGTCTCATTCCGGTAAAGATCATAGCAATACCGTATTCGTTGCATTTCTTAATCGAATCCTCATCTCTGCCTGCGCCACCCGGCTGGATGATCGCTGTAATGCCGGCCTGATGCGCCGCTTCCACACAATCATCAAAAGGGAAGAACGCATCGGACGCAAGAACTGCACCCTCTGTAACCCCTTCACCGATTAATTCGCCTGCATGCTCGATGGACTGCTTTGTTGGCCAGATACGGTTCACCTGTCCCGGTCCGATACCGATGGATTGTTTATCCTTCGCAAGTGCGATACCGTTTGATTTAACGAACTTTACTACTTTCCATGCAAATCTCAGATCCTCCATCTCCTTCTCGGAGGGAGTCCGATCGGTTACCACCTTAAGCTCATCTTCATAAAATATCTTACTGTCAATGGTCTGAACGATAAGTCCGCCATTCACTTTCTTCATATCATATGCGTTTTCATTCTGAGGCACTTCGATGTCGGTCAATTGAAGGACACGAATATTCTTCTTTTGTGTCAACACCTCTAATGCTTCTTTCTCATAGGTGGGTGCAACTACTACCTCAAGGAAAATGGCCTTCATCTCTTCTGCCATCGCCAAGGTAACCTCACGGTTGATTACAACAATACCTCCAAAGATTGATGTCTTATCTGCATCAAAGGCTTTCTTCCAGGCATCATATATACTCGCAGCACTGCCTACACCGCAGGGATTGCCATGTTTGCATGCAACAACCGTAGGCTCTGTGAATTCCTTTAATAACTCCAAAGCACCGTTTGTATCATTGATATTATTGAAGGAAAGCTCTTTTCCATTTAACTGAACTGCATCGGTAATCGAACCTTTCTTCTTGCCGATTTCCCGGTAAAAGGCTGCTGACTGGTGTGGATTCTCACCATATCTCATATCCTGTACCTTCTCATAGGTCATCGTAAGTGTCTCCGGGAAAGAATTATCATTTCTCTGCTTCTTCAGATAATCTGCAATCATCGTATCGTAGGAAGAGGTATGCATAAATACTTTCTGCATCAGATAGAACTTGGTATCCAGGGATACTTCCTTCTTCTCTTTTAACTCGGTTAGTACCTTCTCGTAGTCTCTCGGATCCACAACAACCGCAACATCCTGATAATTCTTCGCTGCAGAACGAAGCATGGTAGGACCGCCGATATCTATATTCTCAACTGCTTCAGCACGTGTCACATCTTCCTTCAGAATAGTAGCTTTGAAGGGGTAAAGGTTGACAACAACAATATCTATCGTTTCAATCTTGAGATCTGCTAATTGTTTCATATGGGATGGATTACTTCTCATAGCAAGTAAGCCTGCATGTACCGTGGGATGCAAGGTTTTTACACGACCATCCAAACATTCCGGGAAGCCGGTGAGCTCAGAAATCTCTATAGCAGGAACTCCTGCCTCCTTTAACTTACCATAGGTTCCTCCGGTCGAGATAATCTCAATCCCCAAGGATACAAATTCCTTAGCAAGCTCTACGATTCCTGTTTTGTCAGATACACTGATTAATGCTCTCATGCTCTTTCTCCTTTTCCTTCTTGTAACATTTTCATTCAATTCTATTACATAAATACTTTGTGATAAAGCAGATACTATAGCATGTTTCCGAAAAATGCGTTATAATAAATTATCCGTAGCTTACTTATCACAAGATATTTATACTTAATAATCATAGATTACATAAAAATATTACACTATTAAACTCTCGAATACAATTCATATATTCTAATGTGTTTTATCTTTATTTCTAATAGATCGATCGAACAGAAGGCTCTCAGAGCGAATATTAGAGTTGCAATCATTTATAAATTATACTATAATGCGTTTGGAACTTATATAGAACCTAAATACACCATCATGGAGGCAGGAATGAAACGATTTAAAATAACCGATATCCTGATCGGAGCACTGTTTACGTTATTATTTATCAGCATTGCTGTTGTTATTACGATAAATTTCAGACCACTGTATTATCTCGATATTAATTTGCTTCATATCGAAGAAGATTCCGGTCTGGGCAAAGAGATAATTAGAGAAAATTATGATGCTTTAATTGATTATTCCTCACCATTTTTCCAGGGGGCATTGGAATTCCCTACTCTGCCGGCTTCCGAGAGCGGACTAATCCATTTTACAGAAGTGAAGAATATCTTCACCAGCTTTTATATCTTAGGTGCCATTACCCTGCTCTTTGGGGTTGTTATTATATTGCAAAAGGCAAAAAATAAGGATTATAGTTATTTACTTATATCCGCAATCACTGCAATTGTGCTTCCATTGTTACTTGCTTTGTTTGTATCCATTGACTTTGATCGTACTTTTGTATTATTTCATAAGTTATTTTTTAAGAATAATTATTGGCTCTTTGATCCGGTTACTGATCCGGTTATTACAATCCTTCCGGATACCTTCTTCATGCATTGTGCCATAATGATTATTTTACTTGTGGTTTTAATGAGTCTTGTATTCCTTGGAGTTTACCTCTATAAGAGACAGCGAACCGGTCTTAAATACCGCAAGAATAAAGGATTAAAATTCTAACAGGTAAAAATATGAAAGATATATAACTCTTTCATATATTAAGTTTATGTCTGCATGATCATCGGCATAAACTCTAGATGCACTCAAAAAGTGCAAGAATGGAGGTTATTATGAGAAAGACGAAAATAATTTGTACCTTGGGACCTTCCACCGATAATGATAATGTTTTGAAAGAGTTAATATTAGCCGGTATGGATGTGGCCAGATTTAATTTCTCACATGCAAATCATGAGGAGCATCTCGGAAGGCTGAAACGGATCGAAAAACTTCGCAAGGAGTTGGGCATCCCGATCGCTACACTTCTTGATACTAAGGGCCCTGAGATCCGCATCGGTACCTTCAAGGATGATAAGAAGATTCAATTGAAGGAAGGCCAGACTTTCACCTTAACTTCAAGAGATATTGAGGGTGATGAAAGCATCGTTTCCATCAGCTATCCTAATCTGATCTACGATATTGAACCCAATTCCACAATTCTGATTGATGACGGCCTTGTTGAGATGAAGGTGAAGGAAGTAACCGCTACCGATATTATTTGTAAAGTTAAAAATAGCGGTGTTATCTCGAATAAGAAGGGTGTTAATGTACCCGGAGTTCACTTATCTATGCCTTTCATCAGTGATAAAGATCGCGAGGATATCCTGTTCGGAATCAAGCAGAATTATGATTTTATTGCTGCTTCTTTTGTTCGCACCGCCGATGATGTAAGAGAAATTCGCAAGATGTTGACCAAACATAATTCGCAGACTAAGATCATCGCAAAGATTGAGAATTATCAAGGCGTCGAGCATATTGACGAGATTATTGAGGTATCGGACGGAATCATGATTGCCCGTGGTGACATGGGTGTTGAGATCCCTTACGAGGAAGTACCGGTGCTTCAGAAGATGATCATTAAGAAGGTGTATTTCGCAGGTAAACAGGTAATCACTGCAACACAGATGTTAGACTCCATGATGAAGAATCCCAGACCTACCAGAGCTGAGACTACCGATGTAGCAAATGCAATCTATGACGGAACCAGTGCGATCATGTTATCCGGCGAGACTGCTGCCGGAGCTTATCCGGTGGAAGCACTGAAGACCATGGTTCGAATTGCAATGCGTGCAGAAGCAGATATCGATTATAAGAAGCGTTTTCGTATGCTGGAAGCTTGCCAGTCTCCGGATATTACAGAAGCCATCTCCCGCGCAACTGTCACAACCGCTCATGATTTAAATGCTAAGATGATTATTACTGTCACTACTTCCGGTAAGACTGCACGAATGATTTCCCGTTATCGTCCGGATTGCCAGATCCTTGGTTGCACCACGGATCCTACGGTATGCAGACAGCTAAATATGGCTTGGGGTGTAACACCCTTGTTAATCCCTATTGAGCATGATACCTTTGAATTATTTGAACATGCAATTCAAGCAGTGGAGGATGCCGGTTTTTTACAGGATGGTGAATTAGCCGTTCTGACCGCCGGTGTACCGCTCGGCACCTCCGGTACCACTAATCTGATCAAGGTACAGATTGCAGGAAGTAAATATTAATTTGCTCTAATAAGATAGAAAGGTGCGTTTACAAAAGCACAATGGTTTTCATTATGTTATGCAATAGCCCTTGCACAGTGGTGCTGCCCGGTTGGTCTTTCCGACCCGGCAGTGCCTTTTTATTATCTCGTATTTACTGCTAATATCCACCGGTAGATCACTTACAAGATTATGCAAGGCAGATCACTCCCAAGATTATGCAGGTCATATCACTTATAAGATTATGCAGAGCAGATCGCTCCCAAGATTAACAGTTGCACAGAATATAGTATCTATGATAATATACAATTAATGTTAAACACTCCAGAAAGGAAGTTACAGATGAAAAAGAAGGATTATTTGAAATGGGATGAATATTTTATGGGTATCGCACTTCTGTCCACCGAGCGTAGTAAGGATCCCAGCACCAGCGTTGGTGCTTGTATTGTCAGCGAAGACAACAAGATTCTCTCTGTAGGCTATAACGGAATGCCAATGGGTTGTTCTGATGATGAGTTCCCTTGGGAACGGGAAGGCTCCAACCTTGAAACGAAATATTTCTATGTATGTCATGCTGAATTCAATGCAATCCTCAATTACACCGGAACTCATATGAAAGGAGCAAAGCTTTATACTACGCTTTTCCCTTGCAACGAGTGCACCAAGGCAATTATTCAGAAGGGAATCTCCGAAATCATCTATAAGAGTGATAAGTATTCAACGACCGATGCGGTAGTGGCAGCCAAACGTATGCTGGATGCTGCGAAGATCAAGTACCGGCAGTATACTCCGATCGGCAAGGATATTACCATTTCACTATAACACAACATCTCCCTTCGCTATGCTCATTCATGCATATTCTTAGGGAGATGTTCTTTTTATATTCTCAGCCTCTTCCATAACTTCCTTACGGAACTGATACCATTCATCTTCATGATTAACATAATACAAAGGGCAAAGCTTACCGGTAATATCATAATGTCGGATTATATCTTCTTCACCAAGATTGAATTTAATACATAAGGCTGCAGTCAAAGATACTAGGGAGGCATAGGTAGCCTCATTGAAGCTGCCCGTCTCATCTTCAATGCAGCACTCGATCGAAATCGTATCCTCGTTACGGTCATTGGAAGCAAAAGAGATCTCATTCAACGGGATACACTGAATCACTTCTCCCTCCAGTCCAATAATGTAATGACTGCTGGCATAGGTCGTGTGTTTTTCCGATAAACCCTCAAAATAACTACGGTTGTTCGCTGCACTTGTTCCCGGATTTGCTGTGTAGTGCACAACAATTGCATTAATATCCTTAAGCGGTGTCTGCGGTCTGGAATACTCATTCGGCGTCAGATAGTCGCTTTGTATTTCTACAGAGTTTGATAACCTCTCACCAATTGCAGTGATTCCCTCCCGGTTATTGCCAAGAAGATCATCCTTAAGATCACGAATGACACCATTGTCGGAGAGACTGTCATGTTTTACCGCAGAATATGCGATTAGTAATGCCATCATGATTATTGCAAGTGCCAGAAGGATCACAATACTGAAGGATATGGTCCTGTTCCTTTGCTTTCTCCTTCTCCACTCTTCTCTTGTTAATATTTTCTTCATTTGTCACCCATCTTAAGTCTAATTTTGTAGTGTGTCGTTAATCTCCTTCATGATTGCATTTCTTTCTACCTCAGGGATCCATTCCGACAGACGAGCCGCGATAATCGGTAGTCGCCAATGGTCTATCTCCTCCCGGCTCATTCCGGATAATTTGCGATAATTTCGAAGATAGCTTTGCGCAAGGCTGCGCCTGGTCCGGTTAATCATCAGCCTGGCAATTGCAGGAATATTCCCGGGAAGGCCGGCATCTTTGATCAGCATCACTGTTCTTGCGACATCCATACTCGGGCATCCGCAAGCCGCTGTCATCCAATCCAAAATAATATAATCCTCTTTTGTTTTAAGCACATTGCCGGGGTGAAAATCTCCATGGCATAAGCGGTCCCCCTCCGGCAGCTGAGCTAATCGGTTAAGAACTGCCTGTTTCTGATCCTCTGTTAACGTAGAGTGCTGGATTCCCCATTCCAAGGATCCTTTATAGCTATTTAGCCCCTTCGCTTTACACTGATGCAACTCATATTGGAGCTCCGCCAGTCTTCTTGAATATTTTCCTGAAGACCATGGTCGGGCGGTAATCAGCTTTAGTAGTGAATCTCCGACAATTCTCTCATACACGATACCTGTTCTGCCCTCATACTCTATAATCTCACCCACTCTGGGAATCGGTATACCGAGCCGTTCCACTTCCTTGCTGACTTCGTATTCTTTCTCAATCCCTCCCAACGGGAATTCCTTACGGAACAACTTCAGTATCTCTCCCTCTTGCCAGGAATATACCTCTGCAGTATAGCCCTCACCAATCAATTCCATTTTACTTTCCCCTCCCTACTCTTCTATTTTCTCTATCTTCTCAATAAATCTGTATTGATTATCAATACATCATTTCTCGAAATAATGAATTTTATGGATCTCTAAATAGATATAACGACAAAGGATTAGTAATATCTTCAATTATATCATTACTTTATTTAAGCGCAAGCCAGAAGAAGTACGTTGTAGACACAACTAAAAATGCTCCCTGTGGAAGTGAGCAAAATCTATCACTTTCGCAAGGAGCGCTTTTCATGTAATTATCTTGTTCGACAGGCTCTAAAGGAATCAGACATCGGTAACATCAGCAGAAATTATTCTTCCACGCTGTAATTCGGAGCTTCCTTCGTAATATGAATATCATGAGGATGGCTTTCCTTTAAAGAAGCAGCAGAAATCTTTACAAATTTGCTATTGATCTGAAGTGCCTGGATATCATTCGATCCACAGTATCCCATTCCGGATCTTAATCCGCCAATCAACTGGAATACGGTATCTTCGACTGTACCCTTATAAGCAACACGGCCTTCAACACCTTCCGGTACCAGTTTCTTTGCATCCGTCTGGAAGTAACGATCCTTGCTTCCTTGCTCCATTGCAGCGATAGATCCCATCCCTCGGTATACCTTATATTTTCTTCCCTGATATAATTCGAAAGTTCCGGGACTTTCATCACAGCCTGCAAAGATGCTACCCATCATGCAGACATTCGCTCCTGCTGCCAATGCTTTTGTGATATCTCCTGAGTATTTGATACCACCATCCGCAATAATCGGAATATTGTAAGCCTTTGCTGCTTCATAGCAATTCATGATTGCGGTAATCTGAGGAACACCAATACCCGCTACCACTCTGGTCGTACAGATTGAACCGGGGCCAATACCAACCTTAACTGCATTTACCCCCGCTTTAATCAGGTCTGCAGTAGCCTCAGCGGTTGCAACATTGCCCGCAATAATCTGAATATCCGGATATGCATCACGGACCATCTTAACTACCTTAAGAACATTAGCGGAATGGCCATGCGCTGTATCAATAACAATAGCATCTACTTTTGCTTTCACCAAAGCATCTACACGCTCTAATATATTGTTGGTAATTCCAACTCCTGCTGCGCACAATAGACGTCCTTGTGCATCCTTTGCAGATAACGGATATTTAATTTGCTTTTCAATATCTTTGATTGTGATAAGACCCTTTAAATTACCTTCATCATCAACGATTGGAAGCTTTTCTTTTCTGGCCTTCGCTAAAATTTTCTTTGCTTCCTCTAAGGTAATGCCTTCCTTTGCTGTAACCAGGCCTTCTGTAGTCATCGATTCCTTGATTTTCTTAGAAAAATCAGTCTCGAATTTTAGATCACGATTCGTAATAATGCCTACCAGCTTCTTACCATTCTCGGTAATCGGAACACCGGAGATTCTGTATTTTGCCATTAAATCATTGGCATCCTGTAATGTATGTTCCGGAGATAAATAAAATGGATCGGTAATAACACCATTCTCTGACCGCTTAACCTTATCTACCTCTTCCGCCTGCTCCTCAATCGACATATTCTTATGAATTACTCCTATGCCTCCCTGTCTAGCCATCGCGATTGCCATACGATTCTCTGTTACTGTATCCATGCCGGCACTCATTAACGGGATATTCAGCTTAATTGTTTTTGTCAGGTTTGTTGACAAGTCAACTTGATTTGGTAACACCTCGGAATATGCAGGTACTAACAGTACATCATCAAATGTAATTCCTTCACCGATAATCTGACCCATCTGACCCATTTTGTTAATCTCCTCACTTTCTGAAAATAATTTGAATTTAAAGATTTTTAAAAGTATAACGAATAATCATTCTAATGTCAACCTACAAATTATTTCTGCTGCCTGAATAGTTACATAATTTTTATTCGGCCAGAAAATGTGATAAGGGAATGTTACCCTCCATGCCTTGGCACCGGAGATCACATTCCCTTACTTATTATCTTAATATTGAGCAATCTTTCTAGGACTCTTCTGTTTCATCATAGCTAGCATCTTCTCACTCGGTTCAAAAGCAATCCGGTATTTCTTATCCTC
>JAGFXQ010000440.1 GCA_017861355.1 Bacillota bacterium | reverse complement strand
ACATTCTGATCTCCAGAAATTGTGTCAAAATGATATACAAAACATTCTATAATAATTTACCACAAAACAAATCGTATTACCAGACCCAAATAAATATTTTAAATACCTCACAGACATTAAAGACATTCTAAATCAGTCCATCTCATAAGCATCATCAATACATATAAGGAGTGTCAAAAGCACCATCAATACGTATCAAGAGTGTCAAAAGAACTATCATTACATATAAAGAGTGTCAAAAGCACCATAGGTGCTTACTGTGTAGATACGATTGGTATGCAAACTTGTTTGCAATAACAATCGTATCTACACGGTAAGAGTGCGAAGCACCTTTTGACACTATCATATGAACTATCCTTACACCTTACACCTTACACCTTATATCTTATATCTTATCTCTTATATCTTATCTCTTATATCTTATCTCTTATATCTGATGTCCTTACCAAGTGCGATACTGTACCCATTTACTCTCATAGCACCTTATAATACCTATATTATAAGCAATGTAATTACTCGAAGATATTGTCCACATCAACAGCAGAGTAGCTTAAGGAACAGAAGCCTTCGATAACAGCACCGTTATTAATCTGAACAGATTTTGCTTTAATGTTACCTTTAATAATAGCAGTTGAGTCAATTACAATAGGTCCGTTAACATCGATTTCTCCTTTTACCGCACCTGCGATTACACCGGAGGATGCAACGATATCACCGATAATAACAGTTCCAAGGCCGACCTTTACACTGCCTTCGCTAGTAATACTGCCCTCAAGACGCTCAGTATTTACATAAACCTCAGCAGCAGATGAATTACCGGTAATCTTACCAGTGATTGATAACTTACCGAGACACTCAACATCTCCGGTGATCGTTCCGTTAATCTCTAAAGAGCCATCGGATGATATACTGCCGTTTATTGTGGTACCCTTCGTAATAACTGTCACCTCATCATCACTTGCAACTGATGCTGTGCGTAATCTAGGCATACTTTTTTCTTTAGCATCCGCAATCTTCTCTGCTTCCTCGTCTGCATTTAAAGCTTCCAATAACTCAAGATCCACATTATCATCCATGTTCTCGTCCTCTTCTTCCTCTAATTCTAATGTATTTTCTTCGAAATCAGTCTCCTCCGGTTCTTCGGAAAGTTCATCATCACTTAGAACCTCATCGCTGTCTAGACCTTCTGTCTCTTCGCCTGCAAACCCCTCAAGCCATTCCTTCATCTTCTCGTTATCCGATATCTCATCTGAATTGATTTCATCCGAATCTAACGTATTCACGAGCTGCTCCTGTTCCTCTTCTCCGTTAGTTTCCTCCTCCGGTAATAATTCATTTACCGCCTGTGATAAGTCTTCTTTAAAATCCTTAAAAAAACCCATTCGTTAAATACCTCCCTGTTTCTTGGTTTAATTCACGACAATAGAAAGTTCGCGAAGCGTGCTTTCTATTGTTTGATTGTATCGGCTTTAATCATTTGAATCGGTGAAACATCCTCATTGAGCGGCAGTATCTGTGCACCCTCCGATAATAAATCATCTAATAGTTCAGGCAATGAATCTACCGTGGTTTCCTTTGCCTGTGAGTCATGCATCAGAACAATAGAATTGTCCTTTGTAGCTATCCCATTGATCACATTGTTAATTAATTGTTCCTTTGTATACACGACACCCGTAGCATCTCCGTTTAATACGTTCCAATCAAAATAAACGACTTTGGCTTCATTTAAATAATGGATGAATTCTTCCATTCCATTCTTGTTCACCATGTTGTCGCTTCCCCCCGGAAAACGGAAAATGGAAGGCTTGTACCCAGTAGTATCATATAACAATTTCCATAGCTTTGTAAAGTCCTTATCAAAATCTTCTACGGAATTATATCCCCTCTTCAACGATCCTTTGATATAATTTTTTAGACGTTTTATCCGTCTTACCAATGACAAAAAAGGTAGCTTTTACCTTATATTCTGCCAAAATATCCAGAATATCATCCGTATATATACTCGGGCCGTCATCAAAAGTCAGATAGATTTTCTTATCCGCATATTTGCCCTGCTCTCCCTGATCTTTTGAAGAAGCTTTATCCTCACTGACCGGTTGATTATCCTCAGTTTCTTGCACTGAATTCTCCTCTGCAGCAGTATTATCTGCTCCATCTATCGGAACCTCAGCATTCGTCAATGACTGATTGTAACTCGTTGACTTCTCCAAGTCTTCAGAAGTATCTGATCCAAGCTGAGGGACCAGTGTATGTCCAAATCTATCAATGATAATGTCTTTTTTTTCAGCTGCATATGCATATACCCCTGCGTCAGAGCTGTCGAAGTCCAATCCATACTGACTATGTAAGCTTGCTAAATCATTGACTTGTCTCTGAAGCTTGCTCACCTGCAAGCCTAAAATAATGCAGCATATTGTTGGCAATATCAATAGAATAATTACTATGATAACTATTGCTACTTTTATTCTATTCACACGTGTTCTTCTATCTTCACAGCTCTTGCTGTTAACATTCTTATCTATATCCTGATTTCTCTTATTGTTTGGCAATTCTCCACCCCTAGCTCTGATTCTCTAAACTATTCTATCACATTCTGAATAGAAAAAAAACTCATTTTAAAAAAACACGGAAAAAGAGTAATCGTCAAAACATTCGCCTCTAGTAAATTTTAAGTGCCGCTTACTTATGTTTTATCTGAACCACAAAAAACCTGTAATACAAACGCGCTACATAGTCATTTATATTACAGGCTCTTTATTATTCATTTTTCATTATCATTTCTTATAAAAATAATAATTGACTATATACTCATTCTTTTTCATACCATTAAGTACTGTTTTAGCAGTGACTTTATCTATAAAGTCTGCATATACCCTATAATAATTGCTTTCCTGCTTAACCACCACATTTGCCACACCATCATACCGTTTCAGTATCTTGGCTACTTTTTCTACATAAGACTTATTACGGATCAAGCCCAATTTTACATAGCTGTTATACTGTACTTCTTCAACCACAGTCTTTGTTATATATGACATCGGACTTCCCTTTGTGGTACCTGTTTTTGCAACAGGGGTAACCTCAAAGATAATATACTTCTCTAAGTCTTTCTCAGTCAAATTATAAGTGATTATGTTTGCGCCTGTAATTGCTTTCTTATTATCAACATTTGCATTA
>JAGFXQ010000039.1 GCA_017861355.1 Bacillota bacterium | reverse complement strand
GGGGAATGGGTACCGATAATTGATTTTATTATTTCCTTTGAAATTTCTCTGAGTGTAGGCCTTTTAATGATATTGGCTGGAAGAAGAACAAAATGGAAGGCCTCAGAGTTTCAGTGGAAGCACGGTTTTGTAATAGCTGCACTATCGTGGATCGCGTTAATGTTCCTATGTGCACTTCCATATTGGCTCAGTGGCCATATGAAGTCATTTCTCGATGCTTGCTTTGATGTTATGAGCGGATTCACTACCACGGGACTTGCACTAACACAGGATTTAGATCATATATCGAACGGGTTAAACATGTGGAGGCATATACTAACCTTCATCGGTGGTCAAGGAATGATCGTCTTAGCGCTTACCTTCCTGACGAAAGGGATCGGTGGAGGCTACAAGATGTATGTCGGAGAAGGGAAGGATATCGAGCTTGTTCCGAATATCAAGGATACAGCAAAACATATTTGGAGAATAAGTATGGTATATTTAATTATCGGAACAGCGGCTTTATGGTTTGTTGGAATCTTGATAGGATTAAATCCGGTTTCTGCATTTTTTCATGGACTTTTTATTTTTGCATCCTCATGGAGCACAGGGGGGTTTGCTCCGAATACACAAAACATTATGTATTACCATAGCGCTTTATTTGAAACGGTCACAATGATAATATTCATCTTGGGATCTTTCAATTTTGGTCTGCATTATGCCATATGGCAGGGGAAGCGTAGGGAAATAGTAAGGAATATTGAGACACAGAGTTTCTTTGTTACCTCCTTCTTGGCATGCATTCTTGCGTTAATGGGGATGGAAAAATTAAATATTTATCCTGATGTTATATCTGATTTTAGAAGAATTATATTTAATATATTATCTGCACATACAACAACTGGCTTCGGAAGTGTATATGCAAGGCAGTTCGCATTAGAATGGGGCGACTTTGGCATAGTTATTATGATAATTGTGATGCTGATCGGTGGGTCCGCTTGTTCAACTGCGGGAGGATTTAAAGGTTTACGAGTTGGTATTGTATTCAAAGGGTTGATTATGGATGTAAGAAAGCTACTTACTTCAGAACGCAGTATGAAGGTGTATAAGTTCCATCACATAAAGAATCGCGTTTTAGATGATGGTATTATTAAATCTTCGGCGATAATAATATTCTGTTATATCATAACATTTACAATCGGAACGATGCTTGGGACATATTATGGATATTCGATAACGGATTCAGCCTTTGAGATGGCATCTGTAACAGGAAATGTTGGGTTATCTATTGGAGTTACAACTACCTCCATGCCAACAGCAATGAAGATTTATTACATTATTGCGATGTATCTGGGTAGATTGGAATTCTTGTCCGCATTTGCATTAATTGGTTATCTTGGTGGAGGTGTGAAAAAGTTATGCAAAAACTTGCTAAAGCGATAATAATTCTTCTTGTAATCCTCTCAACAAATACATTGCCTGCGAAGGCAGCAACTACAGTTTCTGTGAATGATCTGATTGAACATGCTAAGGAATTGGATGGACAGAAGTTAACAATTCAAGGAGAAGCAATCGGTGAAGCTTTGGAAAGAGGCGAATATAGCTGGATCAATATAAATGACGGAACGAATGCAATCGGGGTATGGGTAAGCAGAAGCGATGCTGAGAAAGTCACATCCTATGGGAATTATAAGAATTCAGGAGATATAATACAGACTACTGGTATGTTTCATAGAGCTTGCAAGGAGCATGGCGGTGAAGCAGATTTTCATGCGGATACAATCACGGTGATAAAGAGGGGACATCCGGTAAAGGAAGAATTGCCGATTTCTAAAAGAATTGGAATCGGTGTGTTAACATGTGTTACTGCGGTAATCGTTCTGTTGTATATAATAAGCGGCCAGAATAAAATGGATAAGCCAACAAGAAGAAAGGTTGAGGATAAACAACGGAAGCTAGAAAAAAGCATGAAGTAAAAACCTAATTGTGTGCATAGCCTTATTCGGTATGATGCTGAATAGGGCTATGTATAGTTAAAGGCATATGCAAATCGGTTCATGCAAAAATTAAAAATCCCTCTTGACATCCTTGCTCCATGTGTTATAGTTGATGTAGAACAGACAGAAGAACATCGGTCTACAGATTAATCCAGAACACTCTGAGAAAGGAGGATCATGGGCAGCATCAAGTAATTACTTATTTTGGTGAAGTTCATGAAAACAATATGAATATTAACAAATTTACTCAAAATTCAATCCAGTCCGTTGAGGATTGTGAGAAGCTGGCATATGAATATGGCCATCAGGAGATTGCAGTGGAGCATCTGCTCTATAGCTTACTGAATCTCGAAGATAGTCTGATTAAGAAGCTATTGGAGAAGATGGAAGTCAATACCGAGGTGTTCCAGGCACAGGTAAAGGGACTTCTAAATAAGCGTCCAAAGGTATCCGGTGGACAGGTGTATATCGGTAATGATCTGAATAAGATTTTAATCTATGCAGAGAACGAAGCAAAGCAGATGGGAGACTCCTACTTCCGTATCAATCGGGAGGATTTTCTGAAGGTATTACAGACCGTCCGAGGGAATCAGAGGGTGGTCGGTGACAATCCGGAAGCGACCTATGATACCTTGGAGAAATATGGATATGATCTGGTTGCACGTGCAAAGGAGCAGAAGCTGGATCCGGTGATTGGCCGCGATGCGGAGATAAGAAATGTGATCCGTATTCTGTCCAGGAAGACGAAGAATAATCCGGTGTTGATCGGAGAGCCCGGTGTAGGTAAGACAGCGGTTGTTGAAGGGCTAGCCCAGAGAATTGTACGTGGTGACGTGCCTCAGTCTTTGCAGGATAAGAAGCTCTTTGCCCTGGATATGGGTGCACTGGTAGCCGGTGCGAAGTACCGCGGAGAGTTCGAAGAGAGATTGAAGGCTGTACTGGAGGAAGTGAAAAACAGTGAAGGTCAGCTGATCCTCTTCATTGATGAGCTGCATACGATCGTCGGAGCAGGCAAGGCAGAAGGCTCTATGGATGCAGGGAATATGCTTAAGCCGATGTTGGCCAGAGGTGAACTGCATTGTATCGGTGCAACTACATTGAACGAGTATCGTCAGCATGTGGAAAAGGATGCAGCGCTGGAACGCAGGTTCCAACCGGTAGTGGTGGAGGAACCGACGGTAGAGGATACCATCTCGATTCTAAGAGGTTTGAAGGAACGCTATGAGGTATTTCATGGCGTGAAGATCACAGATAGCGCCTTGGTCAGTGCGGCAACCTTATCCAATCGTTATATTTCGGAACGATTTCTACCGGACAAAGCAATCGATCTGGTGGATGAAGCCTGCGCACTGATTAAGACGGAGCTTGATTCGATGCCTACCGAGCTTGACGATATGCAGAGAAGAATTATGCAGATGGAGATTGAAGAGGCAGCACTGAAGAAGGAGAATGACCGTTTTAGTGCAGACCGATTAATTGAGCTTCAGCGTGAGCTGGCCGAGTTTCGAGACAGCTTCGCTGTGATGAAGGCCAGATGGGATAATGAGAAAGCCTCGATGGGAAAGGTGCATAAATTAAGAGAAGCCCTAGAAGAGCTGAATAGCGAGATTGAGGTAGCAGAACGCGGCTATGATCTAAATAAAGCAGCAGAGCTCAAATACGGCAGACTTCCGGAGCTCAAGAAGCAACTGGCGTCAGAAGAGGAGCGTCTGAAGAGGGAAGAGAATACGCTGGCGCATGAGAACGTCAGTGAAGAGGAGATCGCGAAGATCGTTTCCCGCTGGA
The DNA here is from genome assembly GCA_017861355.1 of Bacillota bacterium. Lineage (GTDB taxonomy): Bacteria > Bacillota > Clostridia > Lachnospirales > Lachnospiraceae > Mobilitalea. The sequence goes on along the minus strand of JAGFXQ010000039.1, from coordinate 13,596 downwards.
CCGGTATTCCGATTACTAAGCTTACGGAGGGGGAACGTAATAAGACCCTTCATCTGAGTACTGAGCTTCATAAGCGGGTCGTTGGACAGGAGGAAGGTGTAGACAAGGTGTCCGATGCAATCCTTCGTTCAAAAGCCGGAATCAAAGACCCGACGAAACCAATCGGCTCCTTCTTATTCCTTGGCCCTACGGGTGTCGGCAAGACAGAACTGGCGAAGGCACTGGCTGAGAATCTGTTTGATAATGAGCATAATATAGTTCGAATTGACATGAGCGAGTATATGGAGAAGCATTCCGTGGCAAGACTCATTGGAGCACCTCCCGGATATGTGGGTTATGAAGAAGGAGGACAATTAACGGAAGCCATACGCCGCAAGCCCTACGCAGTCATCCTCTTCGATGAGGTTGAGAAGGCCCACCCAGATGTATTCAATGTACTGCTACAGGTACTGGATGACGGAAGGATCACGGACTCTCAAGGCAGAACTGTAGATTTTAAGAATACCATCCTTATTCTGACTTCCAATATCGGCTCTCGCTATCTGCTAGAGGGAATTGATGAAGATGGGGAGATCAGCGAACAGTGTGAGAAACTGGTAATGAATGAACTTAAGTCCTCCTTCCGACCGGAGTTCTTGAACCGTCTGGATGAAATTGTCCTATTTAAACCTCTGACGAAGGAGAATATTCATAACATTATTGACCTGATGATCATTGACTTGAACAAACGTCTTGCGGATAGGGCAATCTCAATTCGCCTTACAGACCGTGCCAAGGACTTTGTTGTGGAACGCAGCTATGACCCGATATACGGCGCAAGACCGCTAAAGAGATACCTTCAGAAGAATGTAGAAACCCTGAGTGCAAGACTAATTCTCAGTGATCAGGTGAAGCCGGAGGACACTATCTTAATTGATGAAGAGAACCACACTCTGGTCGCGAACGTTTATACTTTGTTGGAAAAGGATATCAGTAGGTAGATCAGGATGACAGAGCATTGTTACTGAAAAATGAGACAGTATAAGAAGATAGAACAGGGATATAATCAGAGACATAGAACAGTAATATAGTAATATTAGCAAGAAAGTGAAACAGCAAGCAATATAAAATAGAAGTGATAAAACAGCCACAATATAAGCCGGTTATCATAAGAGGAAAGAAATCTTCTTAGGAGAGCTTCTATTGTGGCTGTCTTATAGACGATATAAATTGCAATGTTCGTGAGTTAATGATTTGATTTGCATGAGCAAACTTCATCATGTTTTATAGAGGCAAGAGAGCGTATCCTTAATCCAGAATTCCGTGGATCGGATTATTCATCATCGGCAGTGTGCGCTCATAATGTGTCTCCAGAGGGAGATAACATCCCTTCTTGCTGCTCTTTTCGAAGCTGGTCAAAATCTCGAGTACGTGCTCGGTCAGGTGATAATTTGCTCTGTAATCTCTTCCGGTCTGAAGAGCTTTCGCCATATCTGCCAGACCTAAGCCCCTGGAATTCTCTTTATAATCGAAGAGAAGAGGCATTTCTTTATAATCGCCATCCTCCGGACGAAGCAACTGGATAGGACCACCGAAGGTATTCGGGTCAGGGACAATTAACGTTCCCTTGGTTCCATAGATTTCAAATCTTGCCTGTTGTTTATAATATACATCAAAGGTAGTGAAGATGGTTCCGATTGCCCCATTATCAAAGCTTAAGGTTCCTGTGATATAGGTTGGAACATCGACGTCTACGATGGTGCCGTTCTTAGGCTGGCTGGTAATGGTCCTTGTAGGGAAACTGGTCTTGGTAACACCGGTAACACCACTCACACCGCCAAGGAGGTTCACCAGCGCGGTTACATAATAAGGTCCCATATCAAGCATTGGGCCGCCGCCATATTTATAATAGAATTCCGGGTCCGGGTGCCAGGTTTCATGTCCGTGGCAGATCATAAAAGCAGCAGCACCAATGGGCTCACCAATATAACCATCATCGATTAATCTTCGACAGGTCTGAATACCGGAGCCGAGGAAGGTATCCGGCGCACCACCGAGCATAAGCTTCTTCTCTTCGGCTAGAGCAACCAATTTCTTGCCCTCCTCAAAGCTAGCACCGAGGGGCTTCTCACTATAGACATGCTTACCTGCCATCAGGGCTGCTTTCGTCACCTCATAATGTTCATAAGGTCGCGTCAGATTAAGTATCATATCTACTTCCGGATCGGCAAAGGCATCATTCATAGTCTCATACAGCTTCTGGATCTGGTATTTCTCCTGCGCTTGTTCTGCTCTTTCGCGAACCAGATCACAGACACCGATTAACTCTAATTCTTGAAATAACTTCGTTATATTCTCTAGATAAATACCGCTGATCGCACCAACGCCGATCATAGCTACTTTCACTTTCTTCATATGATTGTTCGTAACCCGGATGTTCCTCGTAGTTCCGTAGGGGAAGGGGAATAAACATCGGATTACTGCCTCCTTTCTACAATCGACAGATATTAGTACATCTTAGCTTGATTCTCAAACCGATCTGTGGTTAGACCATTATTCAACGCATACTGCTTACCTTCGGCTGCCCATACCAAACCACGCTCCATAATAATCTGTGCATTGGGTGATTTGTCAAACACATCATCATGGTGACCAAGAGAAGTATAAAAGACTCTGCCATTTCCCCAGAACTTGGTCCAGGCTACCGGCATATCCACCGGCTTATTGGAGATATGATAGTAATTAACAGAAGGAAAGCGCGTGGAGGCCAGTACCTCTATGGCAGGATCAATGTGCAGATAATAATGCTCGCTACATACTTTGAAATCCTCTAAACCTTCTGTAATTGGACTGGAGCCATGGTTGATGTTGACCATATATTCGATTCCGTCACCACCCGGATGGCTGACCCATTGACCGCCGGTCATAAACTGCCATTCTGTATTATCACGGAAGGAATCACACATACCACCATGGCAGCCTGCCAGGCCAACACCGGCACCGACTGCTTTGGAGAGATTAACTACATAATCATGTTCGATTTTGTCCATGGTCCAGCAAGCAACCACAAGATCAAGTTCCATCAGCATATCGACATCTGCAAGAACCTCCAGAGTATCGGAGATGGTGCAGGAGTAGCCGTGCTTTTCTAATAATCCGGCAAAACGTTTGGAAGTAAGCTGCGGTTCATGCCCGTCCCAACCGCCTTGCAATATCAAAACCTTTTTCTTTGTATCCATAAGAATAACCTCCTTATTCAATCGACAATTAGATCATTGTATAACTCAATACCACCGGTTCACGAGTATACAGCAAGTATAATAATTAATTATGACAAACCGTAACTATATCCTGCAGGAAAGAGGTTTTCCTTCCTTGGCAGCCAGAAAGATGGTATCAATCAACGTCATTACGCGAAGTGCCTGTTCCGGAGTCACAATCAGTTCGGCTTTATGATCCAGAACATCAATAATATTATTATAGAAATCAGTCCAGGTGGTATCTACCTGTGGTAACGGAAGTATCTTCTTAGTATAATCCGGTCTCGGTGCCATGGTCCTCGTCGGACCGGCTGCTGTATAGACGATATCATCCTCCCATTTCAGGACCTCCTTATTCGCCAGGGAGACAATCTCACCATTGCATTCCCAGTCACGAATAATTACGGTTCCTTCGCTCCCACACATATGCCATCTGGGATGGTTGATGAAGCAATTCGTAGCCACCTCAACGAGTGCGGAGATCCCATTCTCGAAGGTCAGGAATACCTTGAAGTTGTCGTCAACCTCCTGATTAAAGAGATGAACCAGGTGAGGAGCGATTGATACAACCGGGCTGTCGATTAAGTTAAGTAGCTGGTCAAACAAATGAACACCCCAATCATAAACCATACCTCCACCATTTTCGCGATAACCGCGCCAGCCATGAAGCATCTGTCCGGAGCCTTGAACGCGGCTTTCGATGAAATAAGGCTGACCGAGAGTCCCCTCCTGATAAAGCTTACGAATGATTTTATAATCTCGATCCCAACGGCGATTCTGATGGATGGTGAAAAGCTTGCCGGTCTCTGTAGCAACCGCAATAATCTCTCGTAATTCGGCAGCATTCATCGTAACCGGTTTTTCGCAAATGACATTCTTGCCGCCGCGAAGACAGGCAATGGCATAATCCTTGTGAAAATTATTCGGTACAGCAATCGTCACGAGATCAATCTCATTATCTTGAATAATCTCATCAACACTCTGATATACCTGCAATCCGCTTTCCGTTGCCTTCTGACATGCCTCGTCCCGGATGTCATAGATACCCTTTACCATCGTCTTATCAATGGAATCAGTTACGCTGCGATGATGCCAGCCACCCATACCACCATAGCCGATGATTGCTAATTTGTGCCCCATAATAATAAACCCCTTTTCTAATTGTAAGTTTTGTGATACTGTGGAAATGACTAGTGTTGCTTATGATATCATTATAGCATCTGTACTGGTGGACGAGGGACAATTAGAATAAAAACCTAGCCAAATATTGCTGTATTGGAGACGGATGATGAACCCATATTATGAGAATGTATATGACGAATTACGCGTGTTCTATACGGAAGGATTACATTTTCCTGCTCATCTGCATAGCCAGCTGGAGCTACTGTATGTGGAAAGTGGAGCTACCTACATTAATATATCCAACCATTGCCATAAATTGTGCAAGGGGGATTTTGCTGTAGTCTTTCCGAATACGGTCCACAGCTATGATTCACAAGAAGGAGAAGAACCCTGCCGATTGATTATTGCGATCTGCAGCTTAGAGCTGACCGGAGATTATTTTAAGAAACTGACCAGCTACACTCCAATCGATCCATTTATCATCCGGGATGACTTGCATCCGAACGTCAGTCTGGCTATGTTGGAGTTGGAGAAGGAATGCAGGGAGGGAAAGAACCTGAATGCCTGCCGTGCATTGGTCCTTTTAATTCTATCAAGAATTCTTCCAATGGTTGAGCTGGCGAAGAACCGAGATATAGAGAATTATGATCTGACCTACCATATCGTCAGCCATGTCGCAGAGCATTTTCAGGAATCATTGACCTTGACTGAGCTGGCCAAGCACTTGAATGTAAGTAAATTCTATCTCTCAAGGACCTTCTCTTCTAAGTTAAATACCGGTTTTAATCAATATATTAATTATATACGAGCCAATTATGCGCTCACGCTCATTCAATCTACAAATTATACACTTACCAGAATTAGCATTGATTCCGGCTTTGAAAGCCAGAGAACCTTTAACCGTGCCTTTAAGGAGATATTCGGCCTTGCGCCTGGTGAGTACCGTCAGCGTGCGAGCACAGAGATGGAACAAGGATAGAATGTAAGGAAATTCTTTGAAAAGCTGAATGATTCTTGAGTACGAGTCATAGAATCCTATCAGGAATGATTCTATGGAGGTTAAGATGAGAAGGTTTATATATTTGCTTCTGCTTCTTACCATATTGATAACAAGCCTAGGGTTAACAGGCTGTAAGAAAGAGGATACAGAGGTTAAGAAAATTAAAGACTTAGAATTTACTACAGTGGAGGATGCTGATCTACCCGGAGAATTAAAGGAGATCATTGATGAAAAGAAGGAAGAGCCCTTTAAGCTATCCTATTCCAACAAAGATAACCTTTATATTGTCGTTGGCTATGGAAAGCAGAATAGTGGCGGCTACAGTATCTCAGTGGATGATTTATACTTAACCAGCAATGCAATTTATATTAATACAACTCTGATCGGACCTTCGAAAGAGGATATGGTATCTCAGGGCGTGACTTATCCTTACGTTGTTGTGAAGCTGGAGTTTCGAGAAGAACGAATTGTTTTTGAATAAAGTTGGTTTGAACTAATAATAGGGATTGGGAAATGCCACTAAAAACATAGAAAATCAGGTGCAACAACAATATTTTGTTGAGTTGCACCTGATTTATTACAATATATAGTGGTTATGGAAATTTTGGAGATATGTCGGTTTTTCCGTGATTTATCGAAACGTTTTTGTGCATTATACAAAATTTGCATAGTCTGAAGGTACTAGATATGTGAATTTATTCCATAAAAGTCACCAAAAAAAATTGAGTTTCATGTGCAAATTTATGTGCACAACTACCTTGTTCGACCTTGAATTGTCTGAAAATTCATTGACGTAATTCGCAATTTATGTTATACTGCATGCGAAGCATGTAGTTTGTTACGGATTTATTTAGAAGAATGTTTACAGAACCATTGGGATATTTGGGGACCTGATATGGCGAGAGGAAGCATTGATAAGGAGAAAATAATGATGAAGCAAAATGACGTAAATTGTGTACGAAATGCTGTAATGAATCAGACCGGAAAAAAGGTTAAAGTTCGCATTAACCGAGGACGGCATAAGATTGACATAACAGAAGGGATTATTTCTGAGACATATCCCAGTATCTTCTTAATCAAGATCCAAGAAGCCGATGACTTGCCAGTAAGAACCGTCTCCTACAGCTATACCGATGTATTAACAAAAGATGTTGAGCTAATACTTTGCAGTTAAGATACGATCTATAATGGGGAGTACATCAGAGTGCCGACTATTTGAATGAACGGAGCTAAAACCATAAGGGTTTTAGCTTTTTTTATGCTTAATAAAATCCAATATCATAAAACCCTTCCAACTTGAATAAGATATGACAGAGGCATTCCATCGTATGTCCAAATCTAAGGAGGGATTGTAACGTGGATTTGATTAAAAAGAATATTCATATGAATAAATTGAAATGTAAGAGCACCCTGCAGCTTACATTGGACGATGACTTTAATGTCCCTGATGTCAAACCGGACATTGATCAGATTATAACTGGGCAGGGCGAAATAAAAATTAATGACATCAAAGCGATGAACGGAAAACTTTTAGTAAAAGGGGCCCTGCGCTTTAATGTTCTGTATCTTAGTGATGGGGACCAACGGCCAATTCATAATATCTCCGGTGAGATTCCATTTGATGAAGTAATCAATATGGACACCGGCTGTTCGGATGATGAACCTATTGTAAAATGGGAACTCGAGGATCTTTCGACCGGGTTGATTAACTCAAGGAAGCTGAGCGTCAGGTCTATCGTTCGCTTATATGTGGCTGTAGAAGAGCTCTATGATGAAGAGACAGCAGTCATGGTGGAAGACTCAGATGATGTGCAGTACATAAACAAAAAAATTGAGGTAACCAATGTAGCCATTAATAAAAAGGATACCTTCCGTATCAAAGATGAGATTATGCTTCCGACGAACAAAGGAAATATCAGTACAGTACTTTTTGAGGATGTAGGACTCAGTAATGTTGAAGTAAGACTTCTGGAAGATAAATTTACAATCAAGGGAGAGCTGCCGGTATTTATCCTCTATACTTCGGAGGATGAAGAAAACCCGATGGAATATTTCGAGACGGAAGTCCCCTTTAGCGGCACCATAGATTGCAACGGTTGCTCCGAAGAAATGATTGAAGATATCACCTTCAGTATCGTCAGTAAGAGTCTTGAGGTGAAACCGGATTCTGACGGTGAGCCTAGATCAATCGATATGGAGGTTATTCTGGATCTGGGCATTAAGGTATATGAGACCTGTGAGCCGGAGATTCTCTGTGATATCTATAGTCCGATGAAGGAGATCTCGCCCATCGTCCGCAATGCTGATTATGAGAATCTGGTGATAAAGAATAATAGCAAATATCGTATCTCAGATCGAATTCGTGTATCGGATGATCAACCGAGAATTCTGCAGATCTGCCATGCAAGCGGTGATATTAAACTGGATGATGTGAACGCTACCGGTACAGAGCTTCAGGTGGAGGGCGTCATCGAAGTAAATATCCTGTATATCTCTGAAGATGATGCAAAACCGATGAACTCCATGAAGGGTATTATTCCGTTCTCACAGGTGATTGAACTGAAGGGAATGAAACCCGGCAGTAATTATGAAGTGAAGCCCTGCATCGATCAACTCAGTGTTATGATGCTTGACAGCGAGGAGATCGAAGTTAAGGCAACGATAAATCTGAATACAATCGTATTTGACGTCATCACAGAGCAGATCATAACAGATGTTGTAGTGAATGATTTGGATATGGAGAAGCTTCAGGCAATGCCCGGCATTATCGGTTATGTTGTTAAGCGAGATGATACACTGTGGAATATTGCGAAGAAATATTATACTACGGTAGATCAGATCATGGCGATCAACGAACTGGAGGATGACAGGATCAAAGAAGGCGATAAGCTGATCATCATGAAAAAGGTTGCAAGTATGATATAATGAAAGCGTAGTGAGTATACATCAAGCTTGCTTGAATGTATACGAGCGGAGTGAAAGATCATGAACACGCTTTGTGTTCATGATATAAAAACGGAAAAATGCCCCCACAATCAGGCTGACGCCTTATAAAGATATGTGGAGGCATTTTTCACATGCTGTTAGGTTTCTAATAATATGAATATTATTAGTACGGGGAATATAATTTACATTAACCTGCATGCATCTCTATTGGTTGTTAATGTTGATAACATAACTGGCAGGAACAAATTCAAAATGGATTTGTTGTATCCATCATACACTAATATACATATTATGTAAATAGATAATTGTATTTTTCTGTAAACATTTAAGTGTTTTAAAGTATTTTTGTACTTTGTGACCGAAACTATTAACAAATTGTCATAATATACCGATATATAGACTACAGTAACGATTCTGTATAATGAATGATACATATCACAGCCAAGGAAGGCAGAAGATGGAACCCTGGTGATTTTTTCACCGACAACCAAGGAGGAGAAATCCTCCGAACCAATCATGGAGGATGAAATATATGAGTGTTAATGGAATATCTAATGTTAATTCAACGTATGAGAACAAAAGTGTAGCGAAGACAAAAACGAACTCCTCATCTCAAGCGGAGCAAGCGAAGACTTCAGAGAATTCAACAGCCGCGGTATATGAGAAAAGTGAACAAAGTGCTGAGACAAAGAAGATCTATTCCCGTGATCAGGTTTCAATAGACCGCTTGAAAGCAGAGGCAGACCGTAGAACGCAGGGTTTAAGAGACTTGGTTCAGAAGCTGTTATTAGCACAGGGCGAGACCTTTAATGATTCCACCGATATCTATTCTTTGCTTCGTGAAGGCAAAGTACAGGTTGACGAGGATACCAGATTACAGGCTCAGAAGGATGTCGCTGAGGACGGATACTGGGGTGTGGGACAGACCTCGGACCGCATGGTTGATTTCGCGAAAGCACTTTCCGGCGGAGATAAATCGAAAGCGAACGATCTAATCGATGCAGTGAAGAAGGGCTTTGATGAAGCGACGAAGGCTTGGGGTGGCGATCTTCCCGAGATATCGAAGCAGACTATGGATGCAGCCATAAGTAAATTAGAAGCATGGCGTGATGGGACAGATACAAAGTAAGCAGAAGCCGGTATGTCGATCAGCATTTGGCAGGTTAAAAACTTTATAATCGAACATAGAGAGACATCAAAAGGTATGAAATCATAATAGGGCGTATGTAAAATAGTTTAACTATTTTACATACGCCCTTCTAAATACATGATTATAGAAACACTGCCAGACAGACTTTATTCTTATAAGAGGTAAATTCTATTATTTTGTATTTCCCCTGGCTTGCATACGCGTCTTACGACGACGAAATACTAGGAGGCTGATCGCCATGAGAAGAGGGAAGATCGCTGCGGCAAGCAGACCACTTCGAAGTCCCATCTGCTCGTAATCGAGCGAGCTGTTCATCCAGAGGCTAAGGGAACGACCACTTGATTGAACATAATCCGAGATCTTACCTGCAAGCCAGGGACCGAAGGAACAACCAAGATCGCCGCAGACAGCAAGGATGCCGAACAATAAGGTACCCCCTCTGGGAAATGCGGCGGATGCCAGACTGAAGGTTCCGGGCCACATAAGGCTGACGGATAGTCCGCAGAGACTACAGGCAAAGAGAGAGAGAATCGGATAAGGACTGAATACAGTGACCAGATAGCTAACGATGCATAGAATACTGCTACCAAACAAACAAAGCTTCATTGGCAGCCGATCACCGAGATATCCATAGATGGTTCGCCCGATCGCCATGAGAAGGGCAAAAAGTCCGGGACCTAACAAATCTCCGAACAGCTTTGGAATTTGGAGACCTTTCTCTGCAAAGATAGAGGACCATTGGGACATCGTCAGTTCACTGGCACCGGCACAAATCATAAGCAGCATTGCGAGATAGAACATAGGGAATGAAAATAATTCCTTAAGCTTCATTCCATGCCCTTCATGTACGAGAGGGAGCAAGGGGACCCGTAGAAACTGGAACATATTATAGAGTGGAAAGAATGCCCACAGAATCGGAAGCAGGAACCACAGATCACGGCCAATCAGCCATAATAGAAGGGTGCTTACGAACACCACCAGCATCTGCCCCCAGCAATAAAAGGAATGGAGCAGACTCATAGAGGCTTCTTTATTCTCATTCGGGAGAGCTTCGATAATCGGACTCACGATAACCTCTAATAAACCGCCACCTATTGCATACAGCATAACAGCAATGACTAGTCCGAGATATGGTGATGGCATAAGGAAGGGTAATACACCGAGGCCGACAAGACCGATAAAGCAGAGCGCATGGGCTGCGACCATACATTTGCGGTATCCAAAATGATCAGCATATCGGGAAGCCCACACATCCGTTAATAACTGGGTTGCAAAATTAGCCAGAACCAATTGGCCCAGTCTGGCATAAGAGATTTCATAATTTGTCTGAAATATGATAAATAATAAGGGTGCTAAATTATTAATAATCGCCTGTGTTATGTACCCACGATAGCAGGAATAGGTGGTATTGCGGTAGGTATATTGTTTTTTTGACATGATTTCATACCTTTCTTTATATGGCTGAGAGCATACAACTATGATTCGAGCGCCAAAAGTCAATGAAAATGCTGAGAAATGAATGTATGCGCATAGGTATACAGATGGCGCAGACCGGCCGATTGCGGATGCCTTATTCCGCATGAGGGAAAGGCAAGTCCAGATGCATACCTATGCGCATACATTCATTTTATAAACACTTATCCGACTTTTGACGCTCGAATCAACTATTGGTGCTCTTGCATCGGCCAGTAAGGGGTGGTTAAGATTACCTGCTTACCGTAATTGCGATGTTTTCTAAAGTAGTTCAGGGCTTTCTTTGCCAATTCCCTATTCTGGTAAATACCAAATACCGTAGGACCACTTCCGCTCATCAGAGAGGTTAATGCACCGAGCTCCTTCATCTTATCCTTGATGTCTGATATGATAGGATAATCCTTGACAGTTACGCTCTGAAGAATATTATCCATCGTCTTTGTTAAGGTATAGAGATCTCTATTTGACAGTGCCTTCTTCATAGAATCAATATCCGGATGAAGGGATGACTCATTCAGCTTTAGATTCTCATAGACATATTTGGTGGAGACACTGATATCCGGCTTCACCAATAATATTGTACAGGCTGGCATGGATGGGAGGGTGGTCAGAACCTCGCCGATTCCCTCACTTAAGGCGGTACCCAGCATAAGGCAATACGGGACATCTGCGCCCAGCTTAACACCGAGCTTTTGTAATTCAACTAAGGGCAATCCGGTCTGGTACATCTGATTTAGTCCGATCAAAGTAGCAGCAGCATCAGAGCTCCCCCCTGCAAGGCCGGCTGCAACAGGGATATACTTCTCTAATTCCAGGAACAGTCCGTCCTTGATACCCTGGGTCTGTATAAAAAGAGCAGCAGCTTTATAAACCAAATTGTCTTGATTGCAGGGAAGATAGGATAGATTAGTCCGAACTACGATCCCCTCATCCTTCTTCTTATGAATTGTAACTTTATCATGCAGCTCCAAGGATTGCATAATCATACAGACATCATGATATCCATCCGCACGTTTTCTTAACACATCCAGGCCCAAATTTATTTTAGCATAGGCTTTCACCGTAACAGTATTCATGGCTTCCTCCGTAATTTTCGTGATTATAAGTATTTTATCACATCAGGAGACCGGATACAATTATTGTGATAGGAGATCCTTAATCTTCTCTACTAGCTTGAATTTAATTTTCACAGGAGTCTTGCCGCTGACGATCTCGTCGTATTCCTCGTCACTTAAGAGGCTCATCAGCTTTTCTTTGGAGTTCTCATCAACGATACTATAGGTCTCATCAACGAAGCATAGAGGAGGAAACATAACACACCACCAATTCTTGCCCGCTGCATTCCCGATTTTTACTCGAAGGGCTTCATAGTAACCCGGGGGGAAAGTGTATGCGCCATATACCTTGAGCGGAAAGTAACATTTCTCTAATGTGACGGCAACCGGATAAGAATAGCCCTGTTGCTGTATGATGGTATTTGCAGTCTGTTCGATCTCTGTCATGCGATTCATTACCGTTGCCCGGACCATAGTAATATCATTCAGCTTTTCCAGCTGTGGAGCGAGACTCTTCACTAAGGCATCCTTTACCTTCAGCTTGAGTTGCTGGTCTTCCTCAGTATCACTGTTCGCAATCACATGAAAACGAAGGACCTTTTGTGCGATACCCTCCTGAATGGAGGTGTCGGCCCTGGCATTTGCCTTGATCAGGAAAGTAGCAAGACCCGAGAATAGGAGAAGGAGGAGTAACAGAATTACATTGAAACGATTACTTCGTTGAAGCTTATGTAAGTAAGTGAGAATGGAACGCTTCGATGTATTCACTGCCGGGGCATCCATATGCGATATTTGTGTTGTGATTTCGTTATTCTGTTTTTTATTAATATGTATCATAATTGCCTCCAGATAGATTTATTCTAACTGAAGTCTTGCCACAACAGGAGGATTTATACAATCGATCAGGGGGAAAGAGGCTTGAACTTATCACTCTCAGGTAGTACAATAAATAGACATTAAAATAAAAAGTATAATAAAACGATTTGTGGAGGAAGTATGACAAAGGAAGTATCAATTATAATAGATGGTGTTCAAATAGGAACAGAAGAAGAGCCGATTATCATGACAGCCTCCGGTACTTATCATCTGCAAAATGACAAACATTACATCCAGTATGAGGAACCAACCGAAGACGGACAGGGCACGATTAAGAATAGGATTAAGATAACGCCCTCTCAGGTCGAGATGACGAAGAAGGGTGCATCTGATTCTCAGATGAATTTTGATCTTAATCATAGCACCGAAATTATCTATCAGACACCATACGGAAATCTTTTCTTCGAGGTAAAAACGAACCAGCTTGAAGTGATAGAAACGGAGAAATTGATTGAAGTGAAGCTAGAATACACGCTGTATTCCAATGGTGATCTTATTGCGGAGCACAGGACGATCATTCGGATCAATAGTCTATAATTTTAAAATGATTTTTAAATTTATATCTACACATATACCAAAAAGAAAGGGTTGTTGCAGTGTACATTTTGCAACAACCCGATTAACATTCCTATGCGTAATTTATTTGCCGTCCTCTGTTACAAAGCCGTCCTCATCAATCTTCACATCGAAGGAAAGCTTCTCCATGAAGTCGAAGTAGGTCTTGCGTTCGGATTC
>JAGFXQ010000224.1 GCA_017861355.1 Bacillota bacterium | reverse complement strand
GGTATCCGGTCTGGTGGTAAATACTCGGAGGCTCTCCTCCTTACCTGCGATCTTAAAGTCTACTTCAGCACCTACGCTTCGGCCAATCCAGTTAATCTGAGATACTTTGATCTTATCGATATAATTCACATTCTCCAGATCATCAATTAATTTATCCGCATACTCTGTGATTTTTAACATCCACTGGCTCTTAACCTTACGAACCACTTCGCCACCGCAGCGTTCACAAACACCACCGACTACCTCTTCATTGGCAAGACCCACTTTACAGGAGGTACACCAGTTAATCGGCATCTCTGACTTATAAGCAAGACCTTTCTTAAATAACTGAAGAAAGATCCATTGTGTCCATTTATAATATTCCGGGTCGGTTGTGTTAATCTCTCTATCCCAATCAAAGGAATAACCCAAGGATTTCAACTGTTCAGTAAAACGTTCCACATTCTTCTTAGTAACAATCTTCGGATGAATATGGTTCTTGATTGCATAGTTTTCTGTCGGAAGTCCAAATGCATCCCAACCCATCGGATATAATACATTATAGCCTTCCAATCTTCTCTTTCTTGCGATGATATCCAGAGCAGTATAAGGTCTCGGATGGCCAACATGCAGACCCTGTCCTGATGGATAGGGGAACTCAACCAATGCATAGAACTTCGGCTTTGATTTATCCGTTCCGACCTTAAATGCCTGTTCCTTCTCCCATGTTGCCTGCCACTTCTTCTCTACTTCGTTTGGTGAATAATACTCACTCATATGCTAATGCCTCCTTAAATTGTTTGTAAAATCCTAAATACGATAAAAAAGCCTCTTCATCTCATAATCTAGAGACGAAGAGGCTCAATCTTCATTGAACTGCTATCCGCGGTACCACTCTAGTCCATTGATTATTGTACGTAAAATCAATGTACTCATTCACCTGTAACGGGATAACCCGCTCTGCCTACTTTTCTTCAGTCAGAGAGCTCCAAGGCGAGTTCAAAGTTCTTATCTGCCACTTTCCACCATCCGTGACTCTCTGAAAGACAGAATTCTTTTACTACTCCTCTTCATAACCATAATTATTTATGAAATTAAGAATAAATCCGGTAAAACTACCGATTTGGTTTTTCTTAATTCTATCATTTTTGTTTCTCTTGTCAAGCAAAATGTTTTAGCCGCCGATTGTGACTCTATTCTTACCACTGTGCTTGCTCAGATACATTATTTCATCTGCTTTCTTAATCACATCATTCAGTGTCATATATTCATCCTGTTTGATATATACCCCAATACTTACCGTGATGGAGATAGCATCTTTATCATAGGTGATCACGGTCTGCTCGATTTCTTTGCGAAGCGATTCGATACGATGATATACCTTCTCTCGATCGGTGAAGTTCTGAATGAACATGATAATCTCATCTCCACCATATCTAGCGACAATATCATTCGCACGAGTGGCTTTCTGCATAACTTTGGAAATCGACTTCAGTACCTCATCACCCATCGGATGACCATAGGTATCATTGATTCTTTTAAAATTATCAAAGTCAACAATTGCGATGCAATAATTCTGCTCTGTCAGATTCGCAACCATATTCAAGGTCTCAAAGAAATAGCGTTTATTAAAGATATCCGTTAACCCATCATGGAATGCACTATCTCTGATCTTCTTATATAAGAAATTGTTCTCGATCGCAACACCGATATGATTACCGATGAGTGACAAAAATACAGCATGGTCTTTCGAGAAATAATCCTTCTCTGTATGTTGTATCAGAATAAAACCAATCAAACGGTTTTCTACTATTACCGGTACCCCGAGGCAGGAATGAATACCTACAACATTATTCTTTGTCTCATATAGCGGAATGTCACTGCTAATGATAAATTCATCCCGTTGGTTATGGTGAATTAGTTTTTTCTCAACTTCAGCCCGTTCCTCTGAGATATTCTGAGATACAGCCTCATAATCATCGTTGTTCATACGAATGTAGATCGTGGAATGCTCAGCACCAAAGACACCAACCAACATGTCATTAATTAAGGTAAATAAGTTGGGATCCTTAATATACTGATTTATGTATTTACTGATCTCAAGAAGATTAGTAAACATATCTAGCTTCTTTTCAAGCAGCGTAACCTTCTGTGATAAGTTATAGATCGTCTTTTCAGTAAATTCCTGATATTTTTCAAATTGATCGGTTTCCATAGAATATCGCTCCTTGTTCGTTTTTTACAACAGACGCGTATCAAAAGATTATAGTATAATTGGACTACATCTGAGACTATTGTACCATTAAAATGATCGATAATCCAGTATTATATTTTTAAGTATATTATTATTCGACAAGATTTACATGATTTTTTGCCTATTATCTACATGATATTTAATACTTCTTTCAAAGATTGACTTGTTTTTGTACTATGTGTATAATATTTCATGAAACACTAAAGCATTTCCATTTTTATGAAAGATAGCCTAAAATCGCTAGGAGGGTATCCATGTTACACATAAAATCGTTAGATGAGGGATTAGAACTCTTTAAAGCCTTAGGCTCTGATATCCGAATCGAGATCATCAAGCTGCTTTTGGCAAATAAAAGCATGCATATGAATGAACTGGCCAGCAGTCTGAATATCACCAATGGTGCCCTGACAAGCCATATTAAAAAGTTAGAGGATTGCGGCATTGTCTCAATCTCCAGCGAATCCACCGGTCACGGCAATCAGAAGAAATGTACCGTTCGTCTCGATAAAATCCTGATTGAAATAGATTCCCCGGAAGATAATGAAAACGTATATCAGACCGATATTAAAGTCGGACATTATTCAAATTATAGCATCTACCCCACTTGTGGCCTTGCCTCTTCCACTACCTTAATCGGTCAGGTGGACGATGCCAGATATTTTACACATCCGGATCGTTATCTGGCAGATATTCTCTGGTTCACAAAAGGTTATATAGAATACATTATCCCCAACTTCATTCCTGCCACACAGAAGTTTGATCAGCTCACCATCTCCGCCGAGCTAAGTTCCGAAGCTCCCGGGGTGAACAATATCTGGCCTTCCGATATTTATTTCTATCTGAATGACATCTGTATCGGTACTTGGACCAGTCCAGGTGACTTTGGTGATATTCGGGGAATATTCACACCTGATTGGTGGTTCCCTAATTGGAATCAATACGGACTCCTAAAATTGTTGGTAATTAATAGTAAAGGAACCTTTATCGACGGTCTTAAAATTTCCGAGGTCTCAATCCGTGATTTTAACTTCGATTACCGCAGTACCATTCGCTTTAAGATGGAGGTACCGGATACCGCTAAGCATGTTGGCGGGTTAACCATCTTCGGTAAAACCTTCGGTAATTACAATCAGGATATCAACGTAAGAATCAACTATAGCCCTATCAATTAACCCGATAAAGTTACCACCTTTTACCAGGGCAGTAGTTCTTCGTTACTGCTGCCCTCATCTCTACAAAGCATCCGCACTTTCTGCACATACCGCTGAGCAGCATGTCGCACTCTTTGCAGAGCTCCATTCTGTATTCATATAATTCCTGTGATGCCTTGATCTCCTCCGGCAGATTACGAATGTACTCAAACATATTCTTGTACTCATTGTATTCCTCCATATCACGGATCAAGCACTTCTTACATACCCGGGTCTCCATTAGTTTATTCTGATATTCAGCACGCTGCAAGCCGGAATCACGAAGGATACTCCCTTATTGGTTACTTTAAAATCAGTAAAATCTTTCTCAATCACCCGATCTGTATTCTCGAAGGTATTATGATCCTTCATATCGCCGGATAAGATGGTTGCTTTCACATCCCCAACTACTTTCTCTGCAAACACAACTTCCACTTCTTCTGCATCGTTGGCTGATAGATTATTCAAAGAGATCGTAATGATGCCCTGATCATTGACCGAGACAGATTCATACAAGTTTGGAACCTTATCCTCACCAATACCGACTTCCTTTGTATCGATATGGCTTTCTAACAGATAAGCATTCTGGTGCTCCTTATACATATGGAACACATGATAAGTAGGAGTTTTGACCATCTTCTCACCCTCAGTCAGGATGACAGACTGAAGTACATTAACCAGCTGTGCCAGGTTTGCCATCTTAACCCTGTCACAATGCTTATTAAAGATATTCAGTGTTATACCGGCAACCAATGCATCTCTCATCGTATTCTGTTGAAATAAGAAGCCCGGATTCGTACCCGGCTCAACATCATACCAACATCCCCATTCATCCACTATCATGCCGATCTTCTTATCAGGGTCATACTGATTCATGATTGCACTGTGTCCTTTGATCAGGGTATCCATATAGAGGGCCTTCTTCAAGGTTCGGTACCACACCTCTTCATCAAAATCCGTTGCACTTCCCTTGGAATCCCAATTACCCGGAAGAGTATAATAATGCAAGGACAGTCCGTCCATAAAGCCATGAAGATATTTCGGAGTATGGTCATGGGTTGTCTTCAGCACATCCTCAGTCCAATGATAATCGTCTACATTCGCACCGCAACAGATCTTTGCTACCGGTGCATCCGCTTTATAATTTCTGATATAGGTCTGGTATCTTCGGAATTCATTGGCATAATGTACCGGAGTCATATTACCGCCACAACCCCAGTTCTCATTACCTACACCAAAATAATCTACTCTCCAGGACTGCTCGTGACCGTTCTCCTTACGTAGATCAGCCATTGGTGAGACCCCTTCAAAGGTCATATATTCTACCCATTCTGACATTTCCTGCACGGTGCCGCTACCCAGATTGCCGTTGATATAGGTCTTACAACCAATTTGGCGACACAGTTCCATGAATTCATGAGTACCAAAGCTATTATCCTCTACGACACCGCCCCAGTGGGTGTTGATCATCTTCTTACGCTTTTCTTTGGGACCGATGCCATCCTTCCAGTGATATTCATCTGCAAAGCAACCACCTGGCCAACGAAGAACCGGCACTTTAATTTCCTTGAGTGCTTCAACAACATCATCCCTCATGCCATTCGTATTCTTTATCTCTGAATTCTCTCCTACATACAGGCCTTCATAGATACATCTTCCAAGATGCTCGGAAAAATGGCCATAAATCTCTGCATTGATTCTGTCTTTTCTTTTGCATTCATTGATTACTAATTTTGCCATAGTTTTATCCTTTCATTTTATCCGTAATGAATATAGTATAATTTAATTTATTCTTTAATATTTTAGTATTTACTAAATTATAAATGATCGTATTCTGTTTTTCAATAGAAGTTTCAAAAAAAAGGAAAGCACCTTGATCCGGCTTTCCTTCTTACAACTCAAATGATTTAATTTTCTCTATTCTATAACTTCTTGTTTTACATTTATCGTATCCGAACTTACTATATTATATATGGTAGACGATACAATAACCATAGCAGCACCAACGACTGCAATCGGAGTTATTAATTCTCCATAAAAGATAGCAACCCAGATCGGATTAAGGATGGGTTCGATGGTAGAGGTTAACGATGCGCTGACCGGTGTCACTTTCTCCAGACCCTTCGCCAGTAGTACATATCCAAAGCCCATCTGAACCACTCCAAGAAGAATGATCAATATAAAATTAATTGGAGCGGGATCCGTTTCCCTAAAATAAGCAGGCAGAAATATAATAAAACTAACCAGCTGGGATAGTAATACGGAGGATTCCAGATTTGCATTCTTTACCTTCTTCATAAGAAAAACCATGGCATATAATATTCCGGACAGAATGGCGATGATGTTTCCAAGTTGTCCCTGAAAAGAAAGCTGATCAAAGAAGAAGCAAAGAATACCGCCAAACACAAAGATACAGGCGAGGATTGCTTTTCGGTCAGGCCTGTGCTTCCAGAATATCCACAAAAAAAGGATCAGAAAGATCGGCTCTGTAAACTGCAATACGATCGCATTCGCTGCTGAGGTAAGCTTTGTCGCCATGACAAAGGTCAGATTCATAAGGAGATTACAAATAGCTCC
>JAGFXQ010000223.1 GCA_017861355.1 Bacillota bacterium | reverse complement strand
TTACCCATTAAGGTAGAACGCGGTAATCGAGTATTTCCGGAGTCGGACCGATCTTCGGATGTTATCACCGTACTTCGTAAAGAATTAGAACGTCTGTCTGTTATGATACGATATAAGAGTGAAGTGAGTAAAATAATAACAAAGGACGGTAGTTTCTTTGGACTGACTTTAAAGTCCTCCAATGAAACCTTCCTGGGTGATGCCGTAATCATCGCAACCGGTGGCTTATCGTATCCGGTAACCGGTTCTACCGGTGACGGTTATACCTTTGCCCGTTCTCTGGGTCATACCATCACACCCCTTTATCCCTCCCTGGTTCCACTTCATACCAAGGAAGCCTTTGTTAAGGATTTGATGGGCTTATCCCTGAAAAACATTGAGATTACCGTAACCAGTGGCGTGAAACAGATCTATCGTGACTTTGGAGAGTTGTTATTTACTCATTTTGGAGTAAGTGGCCCTGTTATACTAAGTGCCAGCAGTTATATTATTCCATTTCTTAACGAAAAGGAGCCGATCAAACTGGAAATTGACTTAAAGCCGGCGCTTACCGAAGAAATGCTGGATGCACGAATTCTACGGGATTTTGAGGAATTTAAAAATAAACAATTTAAGAATTCCTTGGACCACCTATTGCCAAATAAACTAATAGATGTTATTATTCGTCTAAGCCCTATCGATTCGGAAAAGAAAGTAAATTCCATTACAAAGGAAGAACGTCTGGCGTTAATTAACCTTTTGAAGCACTTTCCGCTTCATATTACCAAGCTCAGTGATTATAATCAGGCGGTCATTACTAAAGGTGGAATCAATGTGAAGGAGATTAATCCTTCCACGATGGAATCTAAACTGGTGAAAAGTGTATATTTTGCGGGCGAGGTTCTTGATCTGGATGCTTTGACCGGAGGCTATAATCTTCAGATAGCCTGGTCAACTGCTTATCTTGCTGGAATTTCCGTATAATTTACATTTCACATAAAGAAACTCGGAGGTGGATTGTTATGAAGAATTTCAATCTTGCAATTGATGGGCCGGCCGGAGCCGGTAAAAGTACCATAGCAAAGCGATTAGCAAAACAGCTGGGCTTTATCTATGTCGATACCGGAGCAATGTATCGCGCTATGGCATTGTATTTTTTACGTAACAACATTGAAGCATCAGACAGTGCACGAATTGAGGCAGCCTGTAAAGATGTAGACATTACCATTGAATATAAGGATGGCGAACAATTCGTAATCCTGAATGGTGAAAATGTCAACGGCTTAATCCGTACGGAAGAAGTCGGTAATATGGCAAGCGCCTCATCCGTGAATAGGACCGTTCGTCTTAAATTGGTGGAATTACAGCAAAATTTGGCGAAGAAGGAAAGTGTTGTCATGGATGGAAGGGACATCGGTACCTATGTGCTCCCGAATGCTGATTTAAAGATATATCTGACCGCAAGTTCTTCAGAGCGTGCCAGAAGAAGATGGAATGAGTTGAAGGAAAAAGGTGTGGCTGCGGATATCGAGGCTATTGAGCAGGATATTATTGATCGCGATCACAGAGATATGACCAGAGAATTCGCTCCGCTCTGCCAGGCAGATGATGCTGTTTATCTTGATTCTTCGGACCTCACAATTGATGGGGTTGTTGACCGGATATTAGAGCTCTATGATGAAAAAGCATCAAAGTAGCAGCTTTCTGGTAAAAGGAAAGAGGGTTGAACAGTTTGAGTATTTCAATTGCAAAAAGCGCCGGTTTTTGTTTTGGAGTAAAAAGAGCCGTTGATTTAGTATATCAAGCGCTTCAAAATGGAGAAACCGTTTATACCTACGGACCAATCATTCATAATGAAGAGGTCGTAGCTGATTTAAGTGCGAAAGGTGTCAAAGTCATTCTTTCTCCCGAGGAATTAAAAACCTTACCAGTGGGAACAATAATCATACGTTCTCATGGAGTTTCGGAAGCTTTACAAAAAGAGCTTTCGGCTCATGGTCATAAATTAATCGATGCCACCTGTCCTTATGTCAAGAAAATACATAAGGTTGTTCGGGAAAAGAGTGAAGAAGGAAAACATATTATCATCGTTGGCAACCGTACTCATCCTGAGGTAGAAGGAATTATCGGATGGTGCATTGCCCGGTTCGGCTTAACTGATTCCTCCAGTTACACGGTAATTGAGAGTGAAGAAGAGGCAGAGAGCTTTTGTGTTGCTAAGGATATTCCGATATGCATCGTAGCGCAAACGACATTTAATTACAAGAAATTTCAAGATTTAGTTGAAATTATATCAAAAAAGGGTTATGATATATTTGTTTTAAATACGATTTGTAATGCCACAGAAGAACGGCAGACAGAAAGCTATCAATTAGCAAAGCAATCAGATGCTATGATTGTGATTGGTGGAAAGCAAAGCTCGAATACGAGAAAGCTTTATGAAATTTGCAAAAAAGAATGTGAAAATACTTACTATATACAGAAACTTGATGACCTGGATTTAAATTTGTTTAAATCTTATCGAAACGTAGGTATTACAGCAGGGGCATCGACCCCAAACAATATTATCAAGGAGGTTCATACCGCTATGTCTGAGAAAAGTTTTGAACAATTATTGGAAGAAGAGAAAGTAGTTAAAATAAGCAACGGTGATGTTGTAGAAGGAATTGTCTTGGGTGTAAAAGATGACGAAATCATCTTAAATATAGGCTACAAGTCGGAAGGTATCATTACAAGAAGTGAATATACCAACACCCCTAACTTGGATTTAAGAACCGTTGTAAGTGTCGGTGAAGTTATGTCAGCTAAGATTCTTAAGGTAAATGACGGTGAAGGACAAGTTGCCTTAACCTACAAGAGACTTGCTGCTGAAAAGGGTAATAAGAAATTAGAAGAAGCATTTGAGAATCACGAAGTATTATCCGCTAAGGTAGCTGCTGTATTAAACGGTGGTTTAAGCGTTATTATTGACGAAGCAAGAGTATTCATTCCTGCAAGCTTGATTTCCGACTCTTATGAGAAGGATCTTGCAAAGTATGCTGGTGAGAAGATCGATTTCGTTATCACTGAATTCAATCCGAAGAAGAGAAGAATCATCGGTGATCGTAAGCAATTAATCGTTGCCAAGAAAGAGACACTGAAGAAAGATTTATTCAGCAAGATCAAAGTTGGCGATACGGTAGAAGGAACTGTTAAGAACATTACTGATTTCGGTGCATTCATCGATCTTGGCGGTGCAGACGGTCTTCTTCATATCTCTGAGATGAGCTGGGGCCGTGTTGAGAACCCGAAGAAGGTATATCAGGTTGGTAATACTGTTAAAGCATTTGTTAAGGATATTCAGGGTGAGAAGATTGCTCTTTCCTTAAAGTTTGAAGGCGCTAATCCTTGGATTAATGCAGAGAACAAATATGCTGTAGGTAATGTAGTGGAAGGTACTGTAGCAAGAATGACTGATTTCGGTGCATTCGTTGAGTTAGAACCCGGTATCGATGCTTTATTACATGTTTCTCAGATCTCCAAAGAGCATGTTGAGAAACCCTCCGATGCATTAAAGATCGGTCAGGAGATCACAGCTAAGGTTGTTGAATTCAACAAAGAAGACAAGAAGATCAGCTTAAGCGTAAAAGCTTTGGAAGCTCCTGAGAAGGAAGCAGAAGAGGTTCAGGAAGCTACAGAAGAATAAGATTAAACTCTTTATTAATATGATTTTCAAACAAGATGAAACGAGTTATCGTTTCATCTTGTCGTAATACATAGTTATACAATACGTCAAATAGATAAAGGAGATTTGTCTTGCTGGGTAGTTATGAAAATTTTAAACAATCCATTTATGAAATGACAAAGATTGATTTGAATTCCTATAAAGAGCGCCAGATGAGACGGCGTATTGAAGCTTTAATTACAAAGCATGGAATTGCCTCCTTCGCTGATTATGTGACTAGAATAAAATCAGATAAGATAGCTTTTGACGAATTTATTAATTACATAACGATTAATGTTTCTGAGTTTTATCGTAATCCGGAACAATGGGCTTTACTTGAGAAGGAAGTAATTCCTTATCTAATCGAGCATTTTGGTAAAGATCTGAAGATATGGAGTGCTGCCTGTTCCACAGGCGACGAACCGTATTCGTTGGTAATGCTGTTATCCAGATTTCTACCATTGAACAAGATTAAAGTAGTGGCGACCGATATCGATAAGACAGTTATGGCGAAGGCACAAATGGGATTGTACCATGTCAAAAGCTTGAAGGCATTACCGGAGGAATTCATTAATAAGTATTTTGTGATGATTAATGATCGGACCTATCAGATTTCCGATCAGATTAAAGCCTGCGTAGAATTTAAGCAACATGATTTATTACGTGAGCAGTATCCTGCGAACTGTGATTTGATTGTTTGTCGTAATGTTTTGATCTATTTTACAGATGAAGCGAAAAACAAAATCTATTCGGATTTTCATAAGGCATTAAAGAAAGACGGGCTCTTATTTGTTGGTAGTACAGAACAAATTATTCAAGCGCAACAGATTGGCTTTAATAATTACAAATCGTTCTTCTACAAGAAAGCGTAATCAAAAAATAAACGATATAAATATAACGTATAAAACAATCTAACCCCCGCGGATCAGTGGGGGTTTTGTTATATTTTTAGATCTGATCAATTTGCCTATAGGAATAAGGATATTTATTTAAAATGTGGTTGATTTTTAGTATAATATCGAGTATATTGTTTTATAGATTAGCTTACCAATACTTAGGAAACACTACGTATGGTAAGATGATAAGACTAACAGCACATTATAGAGAATATTTTGTATGGAAGTGTCATACATAGGCACAGTAAGATAATGTTCGTGCGAAAGCTATGATATGTTTTACATTCTTTATAATGATGAATGGGAGGAACAATGCAAAAATTGATTACGGTTGTAGTCGATGCAATGGGTGGAGATAACGCTCCCGGAGAGATTATAAAAGGAGCAGTGCTTGCTGTTCAGGAAAGAAAAGATATCAAAGTTATATTAACCGGCGACGAAGATGTCATTCGCAAAGGACTTAGTGAGTATGATTATGATAAGGAGCGTCTTCAGATCGTACATGCTCCGGAGATTATAACTAATTGCGAAGCACCGGTCTTGGCAATTCGTCGTAAGAAGAACTCCTCCATTGTAGTTGCGCTGAACATGGTCAAGAACAAGGAAGCAGATGCTTTTGTATCTGCCGGAAGTACCGGAGCAGTTCTGGCAGGCGGTCAGTTGATTGTTGGCCGTATCAACGGTGTGGAACGTCCACCGTTGGCACCACTCATTCCTACTATGAACGGAGTATCTTTATTGATTGATTGCGGTGCAAATGTTGATGCCAGATCATCCCATTTGGTCCAATTTGCGAAAATGGGTTCCATCTACATGGAGAATATTCTTGGTATCAAGAACCCCAGAGTTGCAATCGTGAACATTGGTGCAGAAGAGGAAAAGGGTAATCTTTTAGTAAAAGAGACCTTCCCACTATTAAAGAACTGTAACGATATTAACTTTATTGGTAGTATCGAATCTCGTGAGATACCGAACGGTGCTGCGGATGTTATCGTATGTGAGGCCTTTGTAGGAAATGTTATTCTTAAACTGTATGAAGGTTTAGGTACGGCTCTGATTAAGAAAGTCAAGACAGGTCTTATGAGTACTACGAAGAGTAAAATAGGTGCTTTGTTAGTGAAACCGGCACTGAAGGAAACCTTCAAAGCATTTGATGCATCAAAGTACGGTGGTGCACCGTTACTTGGCTTGAACGGTCTGGTTGTGAAAACACACGGTAATGCAAAAAGCAATGAAGTACATAATTCAATTCTTCAATGCGTAACCTTTACCGAACAAAATATTAATGAGAAGATCAGAAATAATCTTAACCAAAACGAATAAATCATAAAAGAAGGGTGAACTATTATGGAATTTGAGAAATTACAGAAAATTATCAGCGAAGTATTAAATGTAGACGAGGACGAGATTACAATGGAGACTACCTT
>JAGFXQ010000038.1 GCA_017861355.1 Bacillota bacterium | reverse complement strand
GGTTATTTGCAGCTGATTCAAGGAGTTCACAACACGGATGGTTTCTTTATCTCTAAGTTTCGCAAGAATTAGTTTATAGACAAAAGTCATTCTTGATAATTGAAGAATTAGAACCTTATAAATCGTTGTAACCTTAAGGGACACATTCAACAAAAGTACATTGAACTTCAGTACAATGTACTGAAGTTCAAGGAATGTTGATCAGAATAGGATAAAATATGGAGCAATTAGATATAAAATCATTATATTATACAGAACTGCAAGAGGTTTTGAAAGGACTCGGACTTCCTGCATTTCGTGCAAAGCAGATCTATGAATGGCTGCATGTGAAGCTTGCCGGTAGCTACGATGAGATGACGAACCTTTCCAAGGATCTTCGTCTGAAGCTTTCGGAAGCCTATCCGATTACGGCGTTGACCGAGGTTGATGCACTTCATTCTGCAGAAGATGGAACCATTAAGTATTTATTTCGTCTAAAGGATGATAGAGTAATCGAAAGTGTATTGATGAAGTATCATCATGGGAATAGTGTATGTATCTCATCCCAGGTTGGTTGCAGGATGGGTTGCAAGTTCTGTGCCTCCACAATAGGAGGGAAGGAACGGGATCTACTTCCTTCCGAGATGTTGGATCAGATTTATCGAATTCAGGCACTATCCGGGGAAAGAGTATCCAATGTTGTAGTTATGGGTACCGGAGAACCCTTGGATAATTACGATAATTTAATCCGTTTTTTAAGAATTCTAACGGACGAGCAGGGGCTGAATATCAGCGCGAGAAATATTACCGTGTCTACCTGCGGCATCCCGGATAAGATTCGGGAGCTGGCGAAAGAGGACTTGGCAATTACCTTAGCACTATCTCTCCATGCACCAAATAATGAGATACGCAAGCAGCTTATGCCGGTGGCGGCAAAGTATGAATTGTCGGAAGTACTGGATGCATTCCGATATTATTATGAAGAAACAGGAAGAAGACTTACTTTTGAATACAGTCTGGTTAATGCAATTAATGATGAAGAAGAACATGCAAAGGAATTGTGTCGACTGATCAAAGGCTTGAACTGTCATGTGAATCTAATCCCCGTGAACCCTATAAAAGAGCGGAATTACAGGAAATCAGAAAACAAAAAAATACAAAATTTTAAAAATATACTTGAAAAAAACAGAATTAATGTTACTATTAGAAGAGAAATGGGCGCAGATATTGATGCGGCCTGTGGGCAATTAAGAAAGAGCTATATAGATAAGAATAGCAAGGAAGATTGCCATAACTAGGAGGTGCAGGCTTGAAAGCATTTTCGATAACTGATATTGGAGAGCGACGGAGGATAAACCAGGATTATGTCTTTTGCAGCAACGATGCCATCGGAAAACTACCGAATTTATTTATCGTAGCAGATGGTATGGGGGGACATAATGCCGGTGATTATGCTTCAAGATACTGTGTTGAGTTTTTTAAGCAAAAGATTGAGGCGAGCGAGAATGATTCACCGATTGCCTCGATTGAAGCTGCTATCAGTGAAACGAATGAAGCCCTACGCAGTAAAGCGCAGGAACAGACAGAGTTAGAAGGTATGGGAACGACCTTAGTGATCGCGACTATATTTGATAAAGAAATGTACGTTGCCAATGTTGGTGACAGCAGACTATATGTCATTGGAAAAGAAATAAAGCAAGTTACAGAAGACCACAGTTTGGTCGAAGCTATGGTAAAAACGGGAGAGCTCAACCGAAATGAGGCGAGAGTTCACCCGAACAAAAATATCATAACCAGAGCAATCGGAGCCAATGAAAATGTGGAGCCTGATTTTTTTGAAGTGAACTTAGAAGAGGGAGATACTGTACTTATGTGCTCGGACGGACTGACGAATATGTTGGAGGACGAGACAATTGAACGGATTATCAGAGAAAATGAGAATCCCGAGGAAGCCGCAGAGACATTAGTGAAATGTGCTAATCAAAATGGCGGCAAGGATAATATTGCAATCATCATTATTAAAGTATGAAAACGAGGTGAGCTAACATGTTAAAACCCGGTATGATAATCAGCGATCGCTATGAAATCATTGATAAGGTTGGATCCGGCGGAATGGCTGATGTGTATAAGGCCAGAGACCAAAGACTGAATAGGTTCGTGGCGATAAAGGTATTAAAGCCGGAATATTCGAGTGATAAAAGCTTTGTGAATAAATTTAGAGCAGAAGCTCAATCTGCTGCCGGTTTATCCCATCCGAATATCGTGAATGTGTATGACGTTGGGGATGACAGCGGTTTACATTACATTGTTATGGAATTAGTGGAAGGTATCACCCTGAAGCGTTTTATCGAACGCAAAGGGAAACTTGAGGTAAAAGAAGCTGTCGGTATCGGTATCCAGATCGCACAAGGTATGGAGGCAGCACATGATAATCACATTATTCACAGGGATATCAAGCCTCAGAACATAATAATTTCCCGAGACGGTAAGGTCAAAGTGACTGATTTTGGTATTGCGAAAGCAACCAATTCAAATACAATTACCTCAAATGCGATGGGTTCCGTACATTATTTGTCTCCGGAACAGGCACGAGGCGGATACAGTGATGAGAAAAGTGATATCTATTCTTTGGGTGTTACTTTATATGAAATGCTTTCCGGTAAAGTTCCCTTTGCAGGAGACAATACAGTATCGGTAGCTCTTCTTCATATTCAGGGAGAGGCAATGCCGCTTCGGGAACTTGATCCTGAGATTCCGGTAAGTATTGATAAGATAGTTCAAAAATGTATGCAAAAACGTCCAGAGAGAAGATATCATTCTGCTTCGGAGCTGATTTCAGACTTGAAGAGAGCCATCTCTAATCCGGATGGTGATTTTGTTCAAATTCCTGCTTTTGTATCCAGTGATTCGCCTACCATTAATATCTCGGATGATCTGAATAAGATTAAGAATGGTGCTTATTTGGATGAAGACTTAAGAGATACTAGAAATCTTCAACCGAAGAAGGTGTCCGATGATGAGGATGAAGAGCTCGATACAGTAGATTCCAAGGTGGAGAAATTCTTCCTTGTGGGAAGTATTGTAACAATCGTAATCCTTGCAATTGTAATCATTGTATCCGTGATGTGGTTCTTGTCCAGAACAAAGGATAATAATCCAAATGGAACCAATATCGAAGCTTCGATTTCACCCTCTCCTTCCATCACACAAGGACCGACACAGGAGCCAACCGGTGTGATGTATACTGTTCCTGATGTGATTGGTCTTACTCAGGAGGATGCAGAAAGCTCAATCAGAGCAAAGGCAGAGAAGGCAGATGTAAGATTTACCGAGGAATTCTCGGATACCTTTGAAACCGGAAAAGTAATGGCACAATATCCGCAAGCAGGGAATGAGGTGGAAGAGACTTCCGTTGTAATCTTAACCATCAGCCTTGGAGCGGAATCCTTCGAAGTGCCAAATGTTTATGGTCTTACGGAAGTACAGGCGGATAAGAAGCTGAATGAATTAGGACTGAAACTGCTCCACGAATATGCAGCCAGTGATGAAATTGAATCGGGACGCGTCGTATCTACAAATCCCGAACGTCAGACTCCGGTTGTCAGTGGCGATACCATAACGATTGTTGTAAGCACAGGTCCTGAGAATGTTCAGGCGACGGTACCGAATCTGATCGGATTAACAGAAGCGGATGCAACTAAGGCATTAACAACAGCCGGCTTAGTAAAAGGCAGTGTATCCTATGAAGCTTCCGATACCTACTCTAAGGGTCAGGTTACTTACCAGAGCAATACGTCAGGTCAGAAGGTAGATTCGGGGACAGTAATTGATATTATTGTTAGTTCCGGTTCTGCACAATCCGGTAGCTCATTATTTGTTGGTCAGGTTACCGTGAATGTGAACCCGTTTGATTATACCGATGCGACAGAAGCTGAGGTTGTTCTGGAGATGGATCAGGATGGAGAGATAACAAATATATTTGAAGGAAATGTATCTGCTTCCGATTTCCCGCTTACGGTAGGAGATATTGTAAGTGATAGATCAAGTGTGGGTACGGTTAAGATGTATATTGATGGGAATCTGTTTACAGCTCCCGGTGATACAGAAACCACTTGGAATGTAGAATTTGCAGCAGCGGAGGAATAGCTTGAAGGGAAAGATTATCAAAGGTATTGCAGGATTTTACTATGTCCATACACCTGAGTTAAATTCGATTTATGAATGTAAGGCGAAGGGGATATTCCGTAACCAGAATATCAAACCTCTAGTTGGAGACGATGTAGAGATAGATACCGAGGGTCAACCGGAGGGCAAAGGTACCATTGTTCGAATTTTACCCAGACAAAATGAATTAATTCGGCCTGCAGTAGCGAATATCGATCAAGCCATGGTCATATTCGCAGCTGCAGAGCCAGATCCTAACCTAAATCTGCTGGATCGGTTCTTGATTATGATGCAGAAGCAAAAAGTAAATACAATTGTTTGTTTTAATAAGATGGATATTGTAAACGAAGTCGAGATAGAACTTCTGAAGAAAACCTATCTACGCTGCGGTTATGAGGTTGTGTTTAGCAGTATGCTGCAAAGGGAAGGAATAGCAACACTTTATGAGACGATAAAGGGGAAGACTACCGTACTCGCCGGTCCGTCCGGAGTAGGGAAGTCTACCTTTATTAATCTTGTTCAGCCGGCGGCGAATATGGAAACCGGCGTCGTGAGCGAGAAGATAAAAAGAGGAAAGCATACCACCAGACATTCTGAATTAATTTATATCGAGGATGGCACCTATATTATGGATACTCCCGGTTTTAGCTCGCTTTTTATTGATGAGCTCGAGAAGGAAGAGTTGAAGGAATACTTCATTGAATTTAAAGAATTTGAGACAGAATGCAGATTTATCGGTTGTAATCATCTGAACGAACCGGGGTGTGCTGTAAAAGAGGCATTAAAGGATCAAAAAATAAGTAAGCTTCGCTACGAGAATTATGTAACTCTTTATGAGGAACTGAAGAACCAAAAGCGCTATTAGTAGCGAACATTTATGTTCGCTTGGAGCCTTGAACCAATTCAACTATAGTTTAAGTGCTTGATCAAGGCGGCTTGTGGTTCTTTTTTGAACGAATGACTGCATAGCAAAAGCATGGAGTTTACACTGAGCATATAAGTGTAATGATAAGAAAGGTACGGTAAATGTTATGTTAAAACTTGCACCGTCCATACTGGCGGCGGATTTTAATAAATTGGGTGAACAGATTGCAGTAATTGAGCGGTCAGGGGTGGAATACCTTCATATCGATGTTATGGATGGTAATTATGTTCCAAGCATCAGCTTTGGTATGCCGGTAATTGCATCCATCCGTAAGAGCACAAAGCTTACTTTTGATGTGCATCTGATGATAGAGGAGCCCATACGCTATCTGGAAGATTTTAAAGCTGCCGGAGCGGATATCATAACGGTTCATGCAGAGGCATGCACTCATCTGCATCGTACCGTAACAAGGATTAAGGAATTGGGATTAAAGGCCGGGGTATCCCTGAATCCCGCAACACCCCTGGATGAGCTGGAATATATTCTGAAAGATTTGGATATGGTACTTCTTATGACGGTTAATCCCGGATTCGGCGGACAAGCATTCATTCCCGATATGCTTGAGAAGATCATAAAGCTGAAGAGCATGGTGATCGCTGAGAATGCTCGGATTGATATTGAAGTTGACGGCGGTATTACCTTAGCAAATGTGGATCAGGTGCTGGAAGCCGGAGCTAATGTGATTGTATCCGGGACCTCTGTTTTTAAGGGAGATATAAAAGCGAATATAGCGGACTTTCAGAAGATTTTTTCTGAATATCAGAATAGATAAAAGAGAATAGATTGGATGGCGGATATGAAGAGTGGTACAAATAAGGTCTTAATAATCACCGGTGGAAGAACAGAGAGCGAACTTCTTAAGAACTTAATTGATCACGAGGGGTATTCGATGATTATTGCAGCAGATCATGGTTTGGCGGCAGTTGACACGTTGAATATTCTTCCGGATTATATCGTAGGAGATTTCGATTCTGTACCGGAGGAGCTACTAAAGAAGTACCGGGATGCTTCCGTTCCAATCGAGACTTTTCCGAGAGAGAAGGATAAGACGGATACACAAATTGCAATCGAACTTGCATTAGCACAGCAAGCAGAAGAGATTCATCTGATTGGTGCGACCGGAAGCCGTTTGGATCATACCCTGGCAAATATTCACCTTTTGCTTTTACCCTTACATTCCGGAATAAATGCATGTATCATTGATAGTAATAATAAAATATATCTGAAACAGGACAATTTTTCAATTCATAAGAGGTTTCAATATGGAGACTATGTGTCACTACTTCCTTTTAGTGAACAGGTAAGTGACTTGACACTGAAGGGCTTTCGCTACCCGCTGGATGGGATTCTTCTTACTGCAGGAAGCAGCTTGGGAATTAGCAATGAGCTTCTTAAAGAGACTGCGGAAGTGGAGTTTAGTGGAGGAGTATTACTTGTTATTGAGTCCAAAGATTGATTTGAATATTAATGCAAGAAATTAAGATATGAATAGTAAGACAAAGTTTGATATATAAGGTTGATATAAACATAAATATAGAATGGTTTAATCAAATAGAATCAGTATAATAAGGAAGGAAGACACAAATGAAATTAGGTATCGTAGGTTTACCCAATGTAGGTAAGAGTACACTTTTCAATTCTTTAACAAAAGCAGGAGCGGAGTCAGCAAATTACCCCTTCTGTACCATAGACCCCAACATCGGTATTGTGCCGGTCCCGGATGAGAGATTAAAGGTACTGGGTGATTTGTATCATACTGAGAAAGTTGTTGCGGCTACGATTGAGTTCGTGGATATTGCCGGATTGGTAAAGGGAGCTTCGAAGGGAGAAGGTCTCGGTAACCAATTCCTTTCGAATATCAGAGAAGTAGATGCTATTGTTCATGTGGTACGATGCTTTGATGATACAAATGTCATTCATGTCGATGGATCGATCAATCCGCTGAGAGATATTGAGACAATTAACCTTGAACTGATATTCTCCGATCTTGAGATTCTAGAGAGAAGGATGTCAAAGACGAATAAAGGTGCCAAGAATGATAAAGCACTTGCGAAAGAGCTGGAGATGCAGGAAGGATTGAAGGCATTCTTAGAGGAAGGCAAGATGGCAAAAGGCTTTAAGGCACAGGATGAAGAGGAACAGGAATGGCTTGACAGCTACAACCTTCTGACTGCAAAGCCGGTAATCTATGCTGCAAATGTGAAGGAAGATGATCTGGCGGATGAGGGAGAGAACAATTCTTATGTACAGACGGTTCGTACAATAGCAGCGGGCGAGAATTCAGAAGTGTTTGTAATTTGTGCTCAGATTGAGCAGGAGATAGCTGAACTGGATGATGATGAGAAAAGAATGTTTTTAGAGGATCTTGGATTAAAAGAATCCGGATTGGAGAAATTAATCAGAGCAAGTTATCATATCTTGGGATTAATGAGCTTCTTAACAGCAGGCCCCAAGGAGACAAGAGCCTGGACGATTAAAATCGGAACCAAAGCACCTCAGGCTGCAGGCAAGATTCATACTGATTTTGAACGTGGATTCATCCGTGCTGAGATTGTCAGCTATAATAATCTTGTAGAATGTGGCAGTTATAACGCAGCGAAAGAAAAGGGATTGGTTCGTTCGGAAGGAAAAGAATATATCTTCCAGGACGGCGACGTTGTATTGTTCCGCTTTAACGTTTAATCGCCGGAAAGGTGAAGCAAATGCTGACTTTATTATCAACAAATATAAATTTCCCAAATCTTGGGATCGAGCTTAAGAATGTTGGAACCGGTTTTGAGGTTTTTGGGTATCGAATCGCATATTATGGTATGGTCATCGGCTTTGGTATGCTGTGTGGCTGGCTTGTTGCGGAATGGATGGCCAAAAGAACCGGTCAAAAAACTGAGATTTATCTGGACTTTGCTTTGGTTGCCATCGTGTCTGCTGTGATCGGTGCCAGAGTCTATTATGTGGTCTTTGCACTGGATGAATTTGCAGATAATCCATTCTCTGTGTTCAATCTGAGGACCGGAGGACTTGCGATTTATGGTGGTGTCATTGCAGGACTGATCTCTGCAATTATCTATGCCCGAATTAAGAAATATTCCTTCTGGTTATTAGTAGATACGGCATGTGTTGGTTTGGTCACAGGGCAAATTATAGGACGTTGGGGAAACTTCTTTAACAGGGAAGCCTTTGGAAAATATTATGACGGACTTTTCGCTATGCAGGTGAATGTATTGGATGCATCTGGTGTCTATCGAAATACAACCTCTGTCTCCAGGCTGGAGGAACTGTATCAGGGGAAAGAGAAGGCACTGGAACGTATTCTCGAGATTCGTAATAAGGCTGTAACGATTGGTGATGCTACCTATATTCAGGTACATCCTACCTTCCTTTATGAATCCTTGTGGAATCTATGTCTTCTGATACTGCTTATTGCTTATACGAAGCATAAAAAATTCGATGGTGAGATTGTACTGCTCTATCTGATCGGCTATGGTCTTGGTCGCGTATGGATGGAAGGCCTTCGAACAGACCAGCTTTTCTTTTGGGGTACGCCATTTGCAGTATCTCAATTATTGTCTGCTTTCCTTGTCATAGCTTCAGTAGCCCTTAT
Source organism: Bacillota bacterium (assembly GCA_017861355.1). GTDB lineage: Bacteria > Bacillota > Clostridia > Lachnospirales > Lachnospiraceae > Mobilitalea. Next base: position 20,701 of record JAGFXQ010000038.1, on the reverse strand, counting down.
GATCTATAAGAGACGTAAGGCTAAGTTCAGAACTAGAAGATAGCAAAGTTAAAAGGTCAATAGAACAATATACTTGACATAAATAATCAGAGTTTGGGACTAAATTCCTAAACTCTTGTTTTTTGTCTATATATTGACATAATTTGTTCGATTTTTCAAATAGATACAATATCTTGTAATTGTATATCGAAATTGCTCGCAAAGCCAATACTCATAAGGCTTTGTGGGCTATTTTTTTTGATTTCATGCTTGATTAATTCCCTAAATTAATATAAAATAAACACATAAGTGGAGCGAAGTGGTGTAAAGTGGAGTAGAAAGCCATCAAAGTGGTACAAACCATTCGTTGTTACACTCAAAAGCGGTGCCGAATATGCAAAAGGAATTGCACAGCGGACAGCAAAAAGAAGGTGAAGCCATATGTTCATGGGTGAATTCGATCATTCGATCGATACCAAGGGAAGAATAATCATACCGTCGAAGTTTCGAGAAGATCTAGGGGATGAATTTGTCATCACCATGGGTCTTGACGGCTGTTTATTTGCCTACCCAAAGGAAGAATGGCAGGCTTTCGTGCAAGAATTGAGTAAATTACCCGGTACAAAAGAAGCAAGACAGCTACAACGTTATTTTATGGCGAAGGCAGCTGCATGCGAAGCAGATAAACAGGGAAGAATCTTAATACCTGCAAAACTACGTGAAAGTGCAGGACTGGACAAGGATATCGTTTTTGTCGGAGTACTGAAGAAGATAGAGATTTGGAGTAAGGAACGCTGGGAGAACAATAACGATTATGATGATGTAGATGCTATCGCAGAGCATATGTCACAGTATGGTATCAGCTTTTAGCAAAGGATGAATTCCTTGGAGGTTATTATGGCATTTGAACATAAATCAGTATTGTTGCAAGAAACAATTGAGAATTTGAATATCAAGCCGAATGGGATCTACGTTGACGGAACCTTAGGCGGTGGTGGACATTCCATAGAAATCGCGAAGCAACTGACGACCGGAAGATTGGTAGGGATCGATCAGGATGAAGCAGCTATTATGGCAGCGAAAGAACGCTTGAGCGGAGTTCAGGATAGAGTAACCATCGTAAGAAGCAATTACAGTGCGATTAAGCAGGTACTTCAGGGTCTGGAGATTACCAAGGTCGATGGAATACTGCTTGACTTAGGCGTTTCTTCCTATCAGTTGGATACACCGGAGAGGGGCTTCTCCTATAAAGAGGATGCACCGCTGGATATGAGAATGGATACACGTAACGATAAGACAGCGAAGGATATCGTGAATGGATACAGTGAAATGCAACTTTATCACATCATCAGAGATTATGGAGAAGATAATTTTGCGAAGAATATTGCAAAGCATATTGTTCGGATGAGGGAAGAGAAACCACTTGAGACAACCTTTGAACTTATTGAAGCAATCAAAGCTGCGATACCGATGAAGCTTAGAGTAACAACCGGACATCCGGCGAAGAGAACCTTCCAGGCGATCCGTATTGAGCTTAATCATGAGCTGGATGTACTGAAAGATACCCTACAGGATATGATTGATTTGCTAACACCGGAGGGTAGGTTATGCATTATTACCTTCCATTCCCTCGAGGATCGTATCGTAAAATCCTGCTTTCGTGTGAATGAGAATCCCTGCACATGTCCCCCGAGTTTTCCGGTATGTGTGTGTGGTAAGGTATCATCCGGTAAAGTAATTACAAGAAAACCTATCCTTCCTTCTGAGGAGGAGCTGGAACAGAACAAAAGATCTAAGAGTGCTAAGCTACGCGTGTTTGAAAAAGCATTAGGAAATTTGGACAAGCATTAAGTTAGCAGAGAGCATAGTATTCGATGAATTGTACATCATGGATGAAGATACAGTAATTGATTATGTTTAACATAGAGTGGTTGAACAAAGGGTAGAGAGGGGTTTCTGGCATGGAGGCGAACAAGAGACGTTATCAATATGAGAATACAGGGACAAGCTATGTGGATGGAAACACTGTGCGCAAATTACGAGCAACTCCTGATATCAGAAGAGAGGAAGAACAATACATTGTTCCTACTCCGAGAAGACAGGAACAAAGACAGCATAAGACTCTGTCCGGTATTAATCTTGCATCCCTGATGGTTCTTACAGTCGCAATCATCGCAACTGTTTATGTTTGTGTGGAATACTTGATGCTTCAGAATCAAGTGACTCAGATGGATAAGAGTATCATTAAGATGGAGAAGGAACTGACCGTTTTAACAAATGAGAACAATGCAGCGTATGAATCGATTGACACCGCGTTGGATCTAGATTATATTTATCAGGTGGCTGTCGAAGAACTTGGCATGGTATATCCGAATAAAAACGAGGTAATCACTTATAAAAGCAGTTCTTCTAACTATGTAAGGCAGTACGAGGATATTCCTGAATAGATACTGTTGATGTTAATGAGGTAAAGGTACAATGGAAAAGGCTCCGGATAAATCAATTAAAAAATTCAATTCACGAATGCAAGCAAAATTATTGCTTGTATTTTGTGTTATTACTCTGCTCTTAGTCGTATTAATGGGGCGGCTAATCTATATCACTCAGACCAAGGGCGAAAAATATGCGAAACAGGTTCTATCCAGAGAGACCTATGTCAGCTCTGTCTTACCATACAAAAGAGGGGATATCACGGATCGCAACGGAACGATCCTTGCGCGTAGCGAACTTCGTTATAAGCTGATTCTGGATCCGAAACGGTTATTACAAAATGAAGATTGTATTCCTGCCACTTTGGCGGCTTTGACGGATAATTTCGGAATTGATTCTGAGACGCTTCAATCAGTGCTGACTGAGAAAGCAGAGAGTCAATATGTAATCCTACAAAAGAATATTAAGTACGATACCGTACAAAGCTATGACGAATATGTAAAGAACTTCGAAGATAAGAAAGCAAAGGATGATCAGACCTCGATTACCGGTGTATGGTTTGAAGAGGAGTATGTCCGCAACTATCCTTACAATACCCTTGCCTGCGATGTGTTGGGCTTTACCTCGACAGATAATACCGGCTTCTGGGGAATCGAAGAGTATTATAATCAAGAACTGAACGGAACGAACGGAAGAGAATATGGATACTTTGATTCGAATCTGAATATTGAGCGAATTGTAAAGAAAGCAGTGAACGGTAATAACATCGTCAGCACCATAGATGTCAATGCGCAGCGTATTATTCAGGAGCATATTATCCAGTTTAATACAGAATTCGGCAGTAAGAACATCGGTGTACTGGTTATGAATCCGAATACCGGCGAGATTATCGCAATGGCTTCGAATCAGGAATATGACTTGAATAATCCCAGAAAACTAGATGGGGTGATTGCGCCTGAGGTATTATCTACGATGACTGAGGACCAGAAGACCGAAGCCCTGAATGCTTTATGGAAAAATGATGTAATCACAAGCAGCTTCGAACCGGGCTCAACCTTTAAACCGGTCACTATTGCAGCCGGACTGGAGGAAGGGTTGATATCGGAAGCAGATACTTACTACTGCGATGGCGCGGAGGATGTTGCCGGAGTACATATCAAATGTAGTAAAGTACAAGGACACGGTGAGCTGACTCTTGGACAGACTCTGATGTTTTCCTGTAACGATGCTCTGATGCAGATCGTTGCAAAGGAAGGAAAAGACGTGTTCTATCGTTATCAGAATGGTTTCGGCTTTGGCAAAAAGACAGGAATCGATCTGCCTGGAGAAGGTACCGGTATTACAATGAAGCTAGATGCGTTGAAACCGGTAGAATTAGCTACGAACAGCTTTGGACAAGCCTTCAATGTGACCATGGTTCAAATGGCGGCAGCGTATTCCTCCCTGGTGAATGGCGGAAATTATTATCAACCTCATATTGTAAAGAAGATTGTGAATGACAATGGTGCTACCGTAAAAAATTATGATAAGTTATTAGTGCGTCAGACAGTATCGGAGAAAACCTCCGAATTCATTCAAGCGACAATGTATCAGACGGTGGAAGCAGGAACCGCAGGCGGTGCCAAGGTAGAAGGCTATGCAATTGGTGGTAAGACAGGTACTGCGCAGAAACTTCCCCGTGCCGATAAAACCTATGTTGTATCCTTCCTGGGTTCTGTACCGGCGATTAATCCGGATATTGTAATTTATGTCATGATTGATGAGCCACAGAATGTTGTAAAGCAGGCAGATAGTTCGATTGCAACCAAATTCGCAAGTAGAATCATGAAGGAACTGTTACCGGCTCTGGGAATCTTCCCGGAGGGAGATATTGATTATCTGTTGCCCTCAGCGGAAGATGTGGCCAACGGTACACAAGGCACCGATGGTACAAAAAGCAACAACAGTACTCAAGGCACCGAACAAAACACGACTGAAAATCAGCCGATACAGGAGAATAACACTTCTACGAACAATCAGGCGACTGAGAACCAGACACAAGGAATCGAACCGGGCGATACAACAGTGAACCAAACAACCGGAGATGGAACCGAAGATACACAAGCTACCCAAACAGATAATACAACTACGGGTACCGATACAGAGAATGGCACCGGCGAGAATCAGACGCCGGACAGTGGTGCAAACACACAACAAGGGGATGGACAACAAGGTACTACGACGGATAATAACGAATTTAACCCGGACGCACTGGATTAAATCAGAATAAAATACTCTTTCTTGGAAATTTCGAATAATCATAACTTGTTTGTAATAAAATGAAACGATAAGAGCATTAAGGTTATGACGAAATGGCGAAAAGCAGGACCTATAATAAGAGGAATATATTAATCGTTGTCAGTGTTGTCATTCTTGTTACCCTCGGACTATTTGTCCGATTAGGGTATTTGATGATATTTAAATCGGAAGATTACGCCGAACGTGCCCAGGAGTTACATGAAAGGGAACGAGCAATAAAGGCAGAACGCGGAATTATCTATGATGCCCAAGGAAAAGAAATCGCGACCAATAAACCGGTATGTACTATCTCAGTCATCTATAAGCAGATTACTGATCCCGAACGGGTAATCAGCATTCTGTCTGAGCGGCTTGGATTAAGTGAAGGATGGGTCAGAAAAAGGGTTGAGAAGGTATCCTCACGAGAGAAAATCAAGTCCAATGTGGATAAAAATATTGCAGATCAAATTCGCGAATATGATTTAGACGGCGTAATGGTGGATGAGGATTATAAGCGATATTATCCCTATGATTCCCTCGCCTCAAAGGTCATCGGTTTTACTGGAAGTGACAATCAGGGTATTGTCGGACTTGAAGTAAAATATGATAAATTTCTGAAAGGCATCGACGGTAAGATACTGACCTTAACTACAGCTTATGGAGTTGAGATAGAAAATGCTGCTGAGGATAGAATTGAACCACAGCCGGGAAATGATCTGTACATCAGTCTGGATATGAATATCCAGCAGTACGCAGAGCAAGCAGCTCTTAAAGTGATGAAAGCGAAGCAAGCATCCAACGCCTCACAGTATCAAGGGCAAAATCTAAGCAACGAACAAATGAACCAACTGCTGAACGGCATGTGGCGAAACGCCTGCCTCAGCGATACCTATGAGCCCGGTTCCGCATTTAAGATTATTACGGCTACGGCGGCGCTAGAGGAACATGTTGTGAAATTGACAGCATGGAAGCCAAGACTTTGTAGCCGGAATTAAGAACTCCTGCAACCCTGTATTCATGGAGATCGGAGCCAGAGTTGGAGTAGAGAAGATGTATTATTACTTCAAGAAACTGGGATTGTTCCAAAAGACCGGAATTGATCTGCCCGGGGAAGCTACTTCCATTATGCATAAGAAAGAAAACATTAAGGCGGTTGAGCTTGCCACCATATCCTTCGGACAGTCATTTCAGATTACACCTCTACAGTTGATGGTTGCTTCCAGTGCTGTAGTGAACGGTGGAACCCTGGTAACACCCCATCTGGGAGTTGAGATACGCTCTGCGGATGGAACCAGAATCCGTGAATTGAACTATCCGACCACGGACAATGCTGTCACCAAAGAAACCTCTGAGACAATGAAGGAGCTCCTGGAAGCAGTAGTTGCTGGCGGCACAGGAAGAAGAGCTTATCTGCCGGGTTTTCGTATCGGTGGTAAGACAGCAACCTCCGAGAAGCTACCACGAAGCAGCAACAAATATATATCATCCTTTATCGGCTTTGCACCGGCGAATAATCCACAGGTAATGGCTATGGTTCTAATTGAAGATCCGGTCGGTATCTATTATGGAGGAACAATTGCGGCTCCGGTCATCGCGGACGTATTTGACAATATTCTGCCGTATCTGGGAATAGAGGAGAGCTATACCGAAGCAGAAAAGGAGAAATTCAACATTGGTTCTTTTCAAATGCCGAATTTCATCGGAAAAACGAAGAAAGAAGTCAAGGATATGTTAAAAATATATGATTTTGGAGAATTATATTCCATTGGAGAAGGTGAATTTGTGAAAGAACAATTTCCTCTGGAGGGCGAGACGATAGATAAGGATAGTGACTTGATCTTGTACTTCGAATAAATATAACCACAATAAGTAGTACATATTTCTCTGTTGGTAAGACTAGTTCATTATTGTTTTTTTGAAGTTAATACAGTATAATAGCTAAGTTATGAAATTGATATTTATACATATGAAATATGCCAACTACTGGCGGATGGGAAGGATGAATACAGCATTTCCCATTTGGAATGGAGGACACTATGAATTTTTCTGAATTTAAAGTAATTTTACCTGTCATTATTTCCTTTGGTGTATGTGCTATCTTATGCCCGCTTCTAATTCCGTTTCTGAAGAGACTGAAGTTTGGACAATATATTCGGGAAGAAGGACCGCAGTCGCATCAGAAAAAGTCCGGTACTCCGACCATGGGTGGTATAGTTATTGTTCTAAGCATAGCAATTACCTGTTTACTCTATATCAAGGGGAATGATGAGATTATTCCTGTATTGTTTGTTACTATTGGTTTTGGAATTATCGGTTTCATGGATGATTATATCAAGGTGGTAATGAAACGATCGATGGGACTTCGCGCCTGGCAGAAATTAGTTGGTCAGCTTCTTGTCACCGCAGTATTCGGTTATTACCTACTTAATTATACAGACATCGGAACAACGATGTTGATTCCCTTCAGTGGTGGAAGATATGCGGATATCACCTTCCTGTTTGTTCCCTTCTTCCTAATTGTTGTTCTTGGAACAGTAAATGGTTCTAATTTTACTGATGGGTTAGATGGACTTGAATCAAGTGTAACGGTATTAATCGCTACCTTCTTTACTGTAGTAGCGATTGGCCTTCATAGTGATATTTCTCCGATTACCGGAGCAGTTGCCGGAAGCCTTATGGCATTTTTGTTATATAATGTATACCCTGCGAAGGTATTTATGGGTGATACCGGGTCCCTGGCCTTGGGAGGCTTTGTGGCAGCGACGGCATTTATGCTGCAGATGCCCATATTCATCATATTAGTTGCATTTATTTATTTGATGGAAATAATATCAGTAATCCTTCAGGTTAGCTATTTCAAACTGTCCGGTGGAAAACGTATCTTTAAGATGGCTCCGATCCATCATCATTTTGAGCTGATGGGTTGGTCTGAGACAAGAGTGGTAGCAGTATTTTCAATTATTACTGCAATTCTTTGTCTAATAGCCCTGATGGCTATTAATTAAGATACTGTGTATAAAAAGAAATCAAGGAAGTAATACACTGTGGATACAATATGATTCAAATTACTTTCATGTATTTGGCTGAAGACAGCAGATTGGAGCACATATGCAATTAAAGGGGAAAAGAGTCTTAGTATTCGGAGCAGGGAAAAGTGGAATTTCTTCTACAAGACTGCTTCAAAGGCAGGAGGCATTTGTCATCCTTTATGATTCAAATACCAAACTTACGAACAATGATTTTGCCGATAAATTCGATACAGAGCATAATTTTCTTCTGGTAACCGGAGAGCTGGGTAACGATGTGACGGATCATCTCGATCTTCTGGTGATCAGCCCGGGAGTGGCTATTGACAATCCACTTGTTGTTGCTATCACAGAGAAGAATATCCCGGTATGGGGTGAGATTGAGCTTGCATATCGCATATCGAAAGGAAAAATCATCGGCATCACCGGAACGAACGGAAAGACATCAACCACGACTCTGGTAGGTGAGATCATGAATACCTACTTTGATGAAGTCTATGTGGTTGGCAATATCGGCAATCCATATACGGATGTTGCTATGGAGACAACAGACCGTTCCGTTGCAGTGATTGAGCTTTCCAGCTTTCAATTAGAGACGATTCATGAGTTTAAGCCGGATGTCAGTGCAATCTTAAACATTACTCCGGACCATTTGAATCGTCATCATACGATGGAAAATTATATCGCGATGAAGGAAAATGTCGCGAAAAACCAAACAATGAATGAAGTCTGTATTCTGAACTATGACGATGTGACTCTTCGTGAAATGGCTAGCAGACTAAAGACGAACGTGGTTTTCTATAGCAGCAGCATAGTGCTGAAAGATGGGTTATATCTTGAAAATGAAGTTATTTATTACAGTGTGGATGGTAAACGGGAGTTTGTGGTCAATATCAACGAGCTGAAGGTTCTTGGCAAGCATATGTATGAGAACATCATGGCAGCTACCGGTATGGCAATTGCGATGGGCATACCCATGGATTTCATTCGAACTGCATTAATCAATTTTCGAGCGGTAGAACACCGGATAGAATATGTGGAAACAATCCATGATGTGACTTATTATAACGACTCCAAGGGAACGAATCCGGATGCATCGATCAAAGCAGTTCAAGCGATGATATCTCCGACGATTGTAATCGGCGGCGGCTATGATAAGCAGATTCCTTTTGATGATTGGATTGAATCCTTTGGTAATAAGGTAAAACTATTGGTTTTGTTAGGTCAAACAAGAGAACAGATCGCAGAAACAGCAAGACGTCACGGTTTTCAGAATATCATTATGGTGAATGATTTAAAGGAAGCAGTTCGCATCAGTGCAGAGAAGGCGGAACCAGGTGATGCAGTGTTGCTATCGCCAGCCTGTGCCAGTTGGGGAATGTTTGAGAATTATGAGCAGCGTGGAACGCTTTTCAAAGAGTATGTAAGAGAGATGCTGCCTTAAAATAACAGCAGCTTACAATATATTCTTAAATACAGTATCGAAGTATTGTCACATCAAGCAGGTTGGGAGAGTAAGTATGGCCAGAACAGTCAAAGAAGCGAACAACAGAAAAATGCACAGCTATTATGATTACAGCTTATTGTTTCTCATTCTATTTCTGGTATGCTTTGGATTGGTAATGATTTATAGTACCAGTTCTTATAATGCCCAGCGACTTAACGGAAGTGCAACCTATTATCTGGAGCGTCAAGCATTATTTGCAGGAGCGGGAATTCTGATTATGATTTTCGTGTCCAAGATTGATTATCGTATCTATATCCGTAATTTACCAATACTTAAGATGAAGCCGGTTACGATTTTATATTTTATGTGTATCGTGTTACAGCTTTATGTTCTTTTGTTCGGACCTACCATTAATGGAGCGAAGAGATGGATTGATATGGGACCTCTGGGACGTTTTCAGCCCTCGGAGTTAACCAAGATCGCAGTAATCATATTTACTGCATACATAGTAAATCTGGCTCCCAAGAAGCTGGATAAATTCACCGGATTCTTAAGAGTCGTAATGTTCATCGCACCATTATTGGGTTTGATTGTTATAGAGAATTTTTCTACCGCATTGATTGTTGGTGTCATCATGGTTGCAATTTGCTTTGTGGCCAGTAAGAAGAAGGCATATTTCATCATATCTGGGTTGCTGTTTGGCGCGATTGGATCAATCTTCGTATTCTTTGTATCCTATCGTTCTGAACGTATTACGGTATGGCTCAATGTAGAGACAGAACCGAAGGGTTATCAGATACTGCAGGGGTTATATGCGATTGCCTCAGGAGGTATCTTCGGAAAAGGTCTGGGAGAGAGTATGCAGAAGCTTGGTTTTATCCCAGAGTCACATAACGATATGATATTTTCGGTTATTTGTGAAGAGTTAGGGTTATTCGGTGCCTTTGCATTAATTCTTCTGTTTATATTATTGATTTGGCGTATCTTTATTATTGCGATCAATGCAACCGATTTATATGGTGGGTTAATTGCTACCGGCGTGCTGGCTCACATTGCAGCTCAGGTACTTATTAATATTGCAGTTGTTACCAATTCAATCCCGTCTACCGGAATTCCACTCCCATTTATCAGCTATGGAGGTAGCTCAGTCATGGTTATCCTATTTGAGATGGGAATTGTGCTGAGCGTTTCAAATCAGATCAAGGGAGAAAGACAATAGTGTGAAGTGGCGTTCACTCCTTGTCTTTTTGGGATGTATAAGAATGGTATACTCCTTGAATTCACGCGGACGAGCCTGTAAACATATAGTGTAGTATATTTCCTACATTATCTGAGGTGTGTTATGTCGAGTATCGAAGTCATCGGTGGTAAGCAATTAAAAGGTGAACTGAATATACAAGGGTCAAAGAATGCGGCATTACCTGTAATTGCTGCTACTATTTTGAATAAAGGAACGACAGTGCTGAAGAACTGCCCGAAAATACTTGATGTGTATCATATGGTTAAGATACTGAAAGAGCTGGGATGTTCTACCTCCTGGGATGGTAATACCCTTTATGTAGATAGTAGAAATGCTGTGGTGACTGCTGTTCCCGAAGAATCTGTTACGAAGATGCGTAGCTCTATCTTATTTCTAGGTTCTTTACTTGGCAGACACAAAGAGGTTACGATTGCGTATCCGGGTGGCTGTTCAATAGGGAAGCGTCCGATTGATTATCATTTGAAAGCAATCAAGAAGATGAATGTGACACAGGAATTTATCGGAGACAACGATTCTATGATTCATTGCTATTCCGACCGAATTCTCGGAGCTGAAATATTCCTTGAATTTCCCAGTGTTGGAGCAACTCAGAATGTAATATTAACCGCAGTATTATCAGAAGGTACAACAAGAATTTTTAATGCAGCAAGAGAGCCGGAGGTAATAGAGGTATGTAATTATCTGATTGCTGCAGGAGCAAAGATCAGTGGTAAAGGTACGGCCTTTATCGAAATAGAAGGTGTTAAGCAGTTACATGATGTGGAATTTCAGCTTTCATCTGACCGGATCGTTGCAGGAACATATATGGCGGCAGTTGCAGCAGCCGGAGGGGATGTTGTTCTGTTAAACACACCGAATCTTCATCTTGAATCTACAGTACGTGCTCTTAGGAGAACGGGCTGTGTTATTGAAACAACAGAGAACAGAATCGTAATTCATAGCAGGCAAAGACTTCTTCCGATTGATGTATTGAAGACGCAGCCTTATCCGGGATTTCCGACCGATATGCAATCACAGCTTATGTCCGTATTGTGTCTGGCAGAAGGGGAAAGCACAATTATAGAGGATATATTCGAATCACGTTTTCAGAATGTGAATGATCTTAGAAAAATGGGTGCTATTATTACGCTGGATAATAAACAAAATAAAGCAATCATCACAGGTGTAAGAGAGCTACAGGGTGCAGTTGTGGACGCTCATGACCTTCGTGGTGGAGCAGCGCTGTTAATCGCAGGTTTAGCTGCAAAAGGGAAGACAATTATTTGTGATTCCACCAGCATTGAGCGTGGATATGAAGATATCTGCAGAGATTTATCAGCCATTGGAGCACAAACCAGATATTGCAGTGAAAATGCTGCAGGTTAAGAATACAGGAGTTAAAGAATGAATCGAATGAGATCAAGAAATTCGGGCAGTGTACTTGTAAGGATAGGTAAAAAACTATTTCTTTTAATCATTATTCTTGGATTACCTAGTATACTGTTCATTAGTACCTTCTATATTAAGAAGTTAGAGGTCGTAGGAACACAACGATATACCGCTGAGCAGATTACCGCCGAACTTATTAAAACAAAGCTTGATTCCAATTCGCTTTATCTGTATTTGAAGCATCGATACATCGCTGACGTAAAGTTGCCGTTTGTAGAGAAGATTGATGTAACCATGACGGGTACCCATACGGTTACTGCTTATGTATATGAGAAAATGATAGCCGGTTGTGTGGAGTTTATGGGTGAGTATATGTATTTTGATAAAGATGGAATCGTAGTTGAAAGCTCCTCGAGGAGACTTGAGGATATTCCGATTATCAAGGGCTTGAAGTTTGACCGTATTCTGCTGAGTGAGAAGCTGGAAGTGCAGAAGGATGAATTGTTTGATGTAATCATTAATCTGACCCAACTGGTTCATAAGTATGAACTGAATGTCGATACCATTACTTTCAACAGTGACTACGAAGTTACCCTGGATTCCGGAGACATTCGAATTCTGCTGGGTAAAAAAAATACATATGATGAGACTCTTTCCGAGCTTAAGAACATTTTAGCGGAAGCCAAAGGCATGGAAATTACAATTGACATGAGAAATTATGTAAAAGGAGAACAAAACATCATAGCGAAACAAAAAAATCCGACAGAATAGATAAAAAAGTCTTAAATAAAATAGTTTTTTTTAAAAATTATGCTTGATTATTTGGGAATTTAAAGATATCATATAAAGTAGGATTATGGGACACCATAGTTAGTAGGTAAAGAGGAATTTATCCCATACATCATGTGGTTTTGGAAGAAAAATGGAACAATAATAATTGGGGATTGATTAGTCAAATTATAGAAAGAATACGATGAAGGAGGAATTAACCTTGCTTGAAATAAGAACAAATGAGGCGGATGCCACTGCAAAAATACTTGTAATTGGAGTAGGAGGCGCAGGTAATAACGCCGTTAATCGAATGATAGAAGAAAATATCGTCGGTGTTGAATTTGTCTGTGTGAATACGGACAAGCAGCACTTGAAAAATTGCAAGGCTCCGTTATGCATTCAAATCGGTGAGAAATTAACAAAGGGATTAGGTGCAGGAGCACAGCCGGAGATCGGACAGAAGGCTGCAGAGGAGAGTAAGGAGCAATTATCAGAGATTATCAAAGGCTCCGACATGGTTTTTGTCACCTGTGGTATGGGTGGTGGAACCGGTACCGGTGCAGCACCGGTAGTCGCTCAGATTGCAAAAGATATGGGAATATTAACGGTTGGTATCGTTACAAAGCCTTTTAAGTTTGAAGCAAAAACCAGAATGACCAATGCCGTATCCGGTATTGATCGTTTGAAAGAGCATGTAGATACCTTAATCGTGATTCCGAATGATAAATTATTAGAGATTGTAGATCGCAGAACAACGATGCCGGATGCGCTTCGCAAAGCAGATGAAGTTTTACAACAGGGTGTTCAGGGTATTACAGATTTAATTAATGTTCCTGGCTTAATTAACCTTGACTTTGCTGATGTTCAGACTGTTATGAAGGACAAAGGAGTAGCGCATATCGGAATTGGTATGGGTGTAGGCGACGATAAGTGTATTGACGCTGTAAAGCAGGCGATTACCAGTCCGCTTCTTGAGACTACCATTCAAGGGGCGTCTCATGTTATCATTAATATTTCCGGAGATATCAGCTTAATTGAAGCAAATGAAGCAGCAACCTTAGTTCAGGAATTGGCAGGAGATGCTGCAAATATTATCTTTGGTGCTATGTTTGATGATGTAAATCCGGATACAGCAACAATTACTGTGATTGCAACCGGTCTTGATGCAAGAAGCCGTGAGATGGTTAAGACTCCAGATTTCCTGAGACATCCGAACCCGAACATGAGTGGAATCAAACCCACTGCTACCAAGCCTGAATTCAGCTTAAACCGTTCCTTTACTGCTGGAAATACATATAGCAACGCAAGTCAGACAAGCCAACAGGTACATTCAACTCAGTCAAGTTATCAGACTGATCCGAATCGTCGTCCGGTAAGTCAGCCCGCAAAAGCACCGGCAAACACCAATACAGATCCCAGTGGAATTAAGATTCCGGAGTTTCTTCAGAAGAATCGTCATAAATGATAGTGTGAAATAGATTTTGTCGAATCTTTCGGACAAGTTTCTGAGGAATGAAAGAAATATCTTTATACATAAGAGATTAAGGCTGTCAGATTATTTTTTATTAAATAATCTGACAGCTTTTTTTGCGTGTAAAAAGAAAATTAACTCATAAACTGTAAAAATAAGTAAATGAAAACAAGGTTATTTCGTCCAAGAACTGACAAATTATGGAAGCAAAACAAGTTATAATCGGTTATGTACACTGAAATGAAAACATAGTGTCAGCTAGCTGACACTTTCGTATTTTACGAAAGATGCTAAGCAAACTTTTGGAGGTGAATTTTGTATCTTGAGATCTATCCGGATATCGTATTTATCCTGAATTTCTGCATTGATTTTATTCTGCTATTCCTTGTCAAATCAGTGAATCGAAAAAGAAGCAATCTACTGCGACTATGCGGTGGAGCGATGCTGGGAGGACTTTTTGCAGTTCTGATTAGCCTGCTCCCCTGGATCAACTCTGGATCAGACTTCATTTTCTCTTCATTCTATATAAAAGGAATATCAATCCTGATAAAATTAATTGCCATACCACTGATGCTTGTCATCAGCTTTGGCAAGTTAAAATGGGCTGATATGTTAAAGCAGGGAATCTCCTTATGTCTTATTACTTATATTGTAGGTGGTCTTATGAATTCAATTTATTATGACACTAAGCTTAGACTGGATATGCTTAAATTCGGAGATACGATTTTGTTGAGTAATATATCTTGGACTTTTGTTGCAATTGGAATGGTTATCGTTGTGGTTCTGTCGGTTGGACTGATTTTTCTTATGAACCTGTATAGGAGAAAAGAAAAAGAAATCTATGCAGTTGAATTATCTCTGGAAGGGCGAAGTATTCGGACGAAGGGCCTGTATGATACCGGAAATTGTCTCTATGATCCCCTTTATCATAAGCCGGTCATTGTGATTGAGAGATCGGTAATGGAAGAATTATTATCGAAAGAATTTCTTGATGAGTTTGATAATACAAAGAATTATCTAATGGGTTTGGATGAATCAGAAGAAATGGCAGCCACATTGGAGCAGTCGCCAATAGCGAAGAAGTTATTACTTCGACTTCGAATCATTCCTTATTCCTCCATAGGTAAAGCGCAGGGAATGATGTATGGTCTGATGCTGGATCAATTAGTCATACATATGGGGAAGGAAACTATTTGCTGTCAGAGGGTAACAGCAGCAATTTCCGAGAACAGTTTATCCCCGAAAGAGGAATATCATGTGATACTACATAAAGAATTATGACTACTTAACACAAAATTATGTGAAGCAAACCATCTTCACAAGGCGGATCGTAATTCGCTTAGGATGAGCAGGGTGCTCGTTCCTTGTTCTTCTGCAAAATAATGGTTATTAGGATAAACATGGGAGGTTTATTATGCTTTTAAAGTTGTCTATACAAAACAAATTTCAATTTCGGATGATCCCAGATATACGTACTATAATATTCGGACATAAAGGTGAAATCCATTATATTGGTGGCGCAGAGGTACTGCCTCCGCCGTTAGATCCGATCAGAGAAGCAGAAGTGATTAATGAACTTGGGACGGAGCGAGACGGTGAGATGAAGTCAATTCTCGTTGAACACAATCTAAGACTTGTTGTATACATAGCTAAGAAGTTCGATAATACCGGAGTGGGTGTCGAGGATTTGATCTCGATAGGGACAATCGGACTGATTAAAGCAATTAATACCTTTAATCCGGATAAGAACATAAAGCTTGCAACTTATGCATCACGGTGTATTGAAAACGAGATTTTGATGTATTTGAGAAGAAATAATAAAACAAAGCTCGAAGTATCCATTGATGAACCACTGAATGTAGATTGGGATGGAAACGAACTACTGCTATCCGATATCCTGGGAACGGAAGAGGATGTAATCTACCGAAATATCGAAGAGGAGGTTGATCGAAAGCTTCTTCGCAGAGCCCTGTCAAAGCTATCCGATCGGGAACGTATTATCGTCGATCTGCGATTTGGCTTAAATACAGATGACGGTATTGAGAGAACTCAGAAGGAAGTAGCAGACTTACTCGGTATATCTCAATCCTATATCTCGAGACTGGAGAAAAAGATTATCAAGCGATTAAAGAAGGAAATGGTACGGTTCGAATAAAAATATGAATATGGGAATTATTTCTTACCTTTTACTCGTATAAACATGAGCCAAACAGTGAATCATTTTAGAAAGAAAATGAATGATTCGGAGGTTTCGATATGGCTCTTTATAAGGTTGAGATATGCGGTGTAAATACAGCTAAATTGCCATTGTTAAAAAATTGTGAAAAGGAAGAATTGTTTCAGAAAATATTGACCGGTGATAAGGAGGCTAGGGAGCTTTATATTAAAGGGAATCTGAGATTAGTACTTTCCATCATCCAGAGATTTTCTAACAGTAATGAGAATGTTGATGATTTGTTTCAAATTGGCTGCATCGGGTTGATGAAGGCAATTGATAATTTTGACATAACACAGAATGTGAAATTTTCTACCTACGCAGTTCCTATGATTATAGGTGAGATACGAAGATACCTTCGAGACAACAACGCTATTCGAGTCAGTCGTTCTCTGCGTGATACCGCTTACAAGGCAATCTATGCAAAAGAGGCGTTGGTAAAACGTAATGAAAAGGAACCGACGATCAGTGAAATAGCGCAAGAGATTGGAATCAGCAAGGAAGACATTGTATATGCCTTGGATGCGATCCAAAGTCCTGTTTCTTTATATGATCCCGTATATGTGGAGGGTGGAGATGCCCTATACATCATGGACCAGGTTAGTGATAAGAAGAATAAAGAAGAAAACTGGATCGAGGAGATTTCCCTGAAGGAGGCAATGGATAAGTTGTCAGCAAGGGAACACAACATCATCAAGCTTCGATTTTTTGATGGTAAGACACAGATGGAAGTAGCCAAGGAGATTAATATCTCTCAAGCGCAGGTCAGCAGATTAGAAAAATCAGCACTGAAAAATATGAGGAACTATCTGATATAAAAGAGCGTAGTGAGTATACTTCAAGCTTGCTTGAAAGTATGCGATCGGAGCGAAAGATCATGAACCGAACTTGTTCATGATATAAAATTATTTCTATCAATATGCGGGTAATCATTTCATCCTATGATGAATTGATTCATATAGAGGTTAAGATAAGAGCAGGCATTCATGAGCATTCATGGAGGACTGCTCTTATCTCATTCTAGGTATGATGAATAGGGTAAAAGAATGATATTAGGCATTATTTTATCGATTGTGTGAGGCATATTTATCCACTTGGAAGGATTTTTGGAGGATATGTTAGTTGCTAAACTTGTCATAATATGATAACTTATAGTAAGTAAGTACTATATACATAATCAATATGTCGAAAAATGTTATAATCACATATTTGTATAGGCATGGGTTAGGTATTAAGTATAATCAACGCTAAATTGTACTGGGGGATTTCACTTGAACTTTTTAACTTTTATCTTTGACCATACCGTTTCGATTATTGAGGCTTATATCTGGTATCGCCTAATGACGAATATGCTGGAACGTAAATACAGCAAAAAAGTATATGTGATAGCAGCATCTATGATTATTGTTTTGCTATCACTAAAAACAGCAATTTTTAGCCTTCCGTTTATGGAAAATCTGAGAGCCTATGGTAGCCTGGTTATTATTGTATATACTTTAATCGCAGCAATCGTGTTGTTTAAAAGCACCTTATTTGAAAAACTTATCTGGTGGGGGATCTATTATATCGGATTGGTCTCGATGGAATTAGTAGTCATATTCTTCATGATCGTAATCTTAAGAATCCCTATGACCGAGATTAGCAATAATGAAGTAATTAATCAAACTGCCTCGATCGTAACCAAAATCTTCACCCTGGTTTTATTTGAAATATTTATCAACAGAAGAAAAGCAAAGCTGCAGATTAAGCCATCCATACATAGAAATCTGAGTTTTCTGGTCGTATTTAATGTTATCCTTTTGCTGGGCAGTGTGGTTGTGTTCTTCAATTTGAACAATACAGATAATAATTTGATTACAATAGTACAGTTATTCTTTGCGATAATGTTGATTATTTTACTTACGACAATCTTTCTTGTATTTAAGATTGAGAGAGATTCTCGCAAAGAGCTGGAGACAAAACTTAAGCTTCAACAGATGGAGTTGGAATTAAGACAAAATAAAGATATCACCAAAATAACGGACAACCTTAGAAAGCTTCGACATGATATGAACAACCATATCGGATTGATCAAGAACTTTGTCTATGCAGAACAATACGATAATTTGAAAACATATGTTGATGAGGTTTATTCGGATATTGCAATTGCGAACGAATATATTGTCGCGGAGAATCGAACCTTATCTGTTCTGCTCAATGCGAAGAAAGATCTCGCAAAGCAACAGGGTATTGATTTCCAGAGCTTCGTCGCTGTCTCGGAGATAAATATACAGGATAAGGATCTTTGTGCACTGATCGGTAATATACTGGATAATGCGATCGAAGCAGCCGGAAAATCACCCCATAAGAAGTTTATCGATTTCGCAATACAGAAAACAAATTCCGAATGTATTATACAATGTGAGAATTCCCTAAGAACTAAGCCGGTGGTTAAGAAAGGGATCTTCTTATCCGGTAAAGGCGACAATGATCTACATGGCATCGGTACCCTGAATATCAAAGATATCGTTGCGAAATACAAAGGTACGGTTACCTTTGATTATAATGATGAAGTTTTTCAGCTTCGTATCGTATTACCGATAGGATGAGTTTGCCGCGTAACTAACCACATATCTTATGAGGTGATAAGTCATGAAACTTACAATAGCAATCTGTGATGATGAGAGCATGTCACTCAAAATTAATTGCATCTACATTGAGGAATTAGCAAAAAAATATAGAGTAGATGCTCACGTGGTCGGATTTACCTCCGGCGAAGCAGTGCTCGTGTATATGGAAAAAGAAGATATCGATATCGTATTCATGGACATAGACTTGAAGGGCATGAACGGAATAAAGACAGCGTCGATGATACTGAGGAAGAACCCAAGGATAATCACGATTTTTATTACCGGTCATAGAGAATTTGCATATGATGCTTTTACAGTAGAAGCCTTCAGTTTTATCGTAAAGCCGATTGATCCGGAGCGACTGGAGAGAATCTTCAAGAAAGCAGTGCTGCAGGTAAATGATTTGGCTCATCGGAAACAAAGGACACCGTTGATTATAACCGAAGATAATCTGAAAAAGAAGATCAATCAGGCGAGCATCCTGTATATTGAACGTATTGATACACAAAGTGTAATTGTTACCAACTCTGGTAAGCATTTTGTATATGAGACCATCACTTCCCTGGCGGAGCGATTGGAGAAGTATTTTCTAAGGATTAATCAAGGAATTATTGTGAATCTGTCCGAGGTTGCTGAGCTTTCACAGCATGAATTAACGATGAAAACCAGTGAGATATTTCCGATCGGGCGAACTTATAGTAAGGAAGTGAAGAAAAGATATCTGGAATATCCGCAGGCATGACATAATCGATGAGCCGGAATATAAACATTCCATTCGATGCTGTCGTTTGATGCATAATAATGCAAATAAATCATGAAAACATGTAGAATAATAAAGAAATATGATACTGATTCGAGCGTATTTTGTAGAATAATAAATAAAATGTATCATATAATAAGGATTCCTTGAAGACTGAATAGCAATTGATTAAAATGTTATTGAAAAATTGTATTCAGTAATAACACACAGATTTCTTCGGTCTTACGAACAATCCGAGTGATAGGAGTGAAAGAGTGCTTAATATTAGAGTGAATAACATGATCATGCATTCCGGGAATCAAAGCAGAATTTTCATGGATATTGACAGCTGTACCATAACCGGTTTGTATGGAGAGAAGAAGCATGAACTGATCACTTTATTATCGGGTCTTGAAAGCTTCGATGGGGATGTGGTTCTTGATACAATAAGTCTGAAGGGAAGTCATGAGGAGTATCTGGAGCAAATAGCAGTGATAACGAAGGATTCTATCATTAATACGGAGCTATCGGTCAATGATTTTCTGGATTTCTTCGGCTCGATGGATCGGGCTCTTGATGACAGCTATGAGGCACGGAAGAAGAAACTGTTGCAGGAGTTTGGTTTGCTTGGATTCATAAATATAGGAATGAATTTCTTGAAAGAAATTGATCGTAAGAAAGTAAAGCTAATCAGCTTCTTTTTGAAAGATCGTTCCTTATTATTGCTCGATACTTTTTTGGAAAGCTTTCATAAAAATGATTTGAAAAAGCTGTTACGATTTCTAAAAGATTATGTTAAGAACGAAAGAATTGTAATCATTGGTTCAGATAATTATAAATTTTTGGAAAGATTTAGTGAGAGAATTTATGAGGTTAATTAAGAGGGTTCATAAGGGGTAACTCTTGACTTATATTAGGTTGTATGGGGAATATACAACATTAACAGTATGCATAGATTTGTATTGGGCAAGCAATACAACTCTATGCCATATTGTTTTTTTGTGGTATAATAACGGCGATGTGATGTGGAAACAGAGAAGGAGATTACGCATGAACGAGACAATAAGAGAGTTGATCGAAAGAAAATCGGTCAGAGTATTTGAAGAAC
>JAGFXQ010000222.1 GCA_017861355.1 Bacillota bacterium | reverse complement strand
GGCGCAACTGCATACTGTAAGGTTAATGTTACTCTGCCGGTAGAAGGCTTAATACTTAATTTTACAGATAAATCCGTCTTCGTGGGTGAAAAGTTTAAATTAAAAGTATCGGTTAATCCAAGTGCAGCTACCGATTTATCAGTGACATGGAAGACCTCGAATGCGAAGATAGCAATCGTGACACAGGATGGAGAAGTAACAGGATTAGCAGGAGGTACTGCAATTATAACCTGTACGACTAAGGATGGCGGTTATTCCGCTACCTGTGTACTGAATGTCCTGGAAGCGGTATCTTCGATTGCTATGAACTATCAGACTTATTATCTTGGAGTTAATAAATCAGTATTCCTAGTTGCTACCGTATCGACACCGACAGCTTCGAACAAAGACGTTTTCTGGTCCACTAGTAATTCTGATATTGCGACAGTGAATCAGAAGGGAAAAGTTATCGGAAGAAAATTAGGATTTGCTACGATTACTGCGACCGCACTAGACGGAAGTGAAGTGGAAGCCTCATGTGAGGTTCAGATTGTTAACCCGGTAGAAAGTGTTTCACTGAGTAAGACCACAATCTCCTTATTGGTTGGACAGACTAAGAAATTAAAAGCAACGATAAAACCTGACAACGCTACGATGAAATCAGCTAAGTGGACCTCTAGTGATTCTAGTGTAGCAATCGTGGATGAGGATGGTGAGGTAATCTCAATTAAAGCAGGTTCTACAACCATCACTGCAGAGGCCTCAGATAACAGTGGTAAGAAAGCCTTATGCTATGTCACAGTATATGACAGAGTTGCATCGACCGGAATTACACTGCAGGATAAGACAATTGTTATGCTTCCGGGAGAAGAAAAGATTGTTCAAATGGTTCTGATCCCTTCAGCATCAACAGACGACACCACCTGGAGTTCAGACAATACCTCAGTTGCTCGAGTTGATAAGGATACCGGTAAGATTAAAGCACGTGCAACCGGTGTGGCATATATTACGGTAATGACCGATTCGGGTAAGACAGCTCAGGTCGAAGTAATTGTCATTGGTCTAAATATTACCGAGATAACAGTTGAGGAATATACGAATTACAGCACACAGCTTCAGGTAGAGGGTGCAACCTCCAGAGTCACCTGGAGTATCGATAATCCACTGGTAGCTGAGGTAACGAATGGCAATGTAAGTTCCAGAGGAAAAGGAAAGGCAACCATCACCGCATTTGTTAATGGTCGAAAATTAAACTGTAAGCTTACCGTTGTAAAAATCGGTGCCAAGTGACATCGTAATCATAATTATTAGAGTATAATAAAAAGCCGGTTCTTAAGTAGTATCCCAGCGAAGTGAACCACTTAGTTTAGAAAGATAATCTAACCTAGGCAGTTCATTTCAATGGATATTCTGTCGAGCCGGCTATTTCTATATTAATAATTAATAAGAAATAATTCGATTTTTGTGCATTCCTACAAGGAGTGAAAGTAAAGATTGCGAATAAATTTTCCTTATGATACAATACTTACAGAACATATGTTTTACAGATATTCTGATAAACTTCATGGAAAAGAGGGATACTAATTGTTAGTCAGCTTGCATGTGAAGAATTTTGCGATTATTAATGAGGTTGAGGTCTACTTTAAGGATCATCTTAATATTATGACAGGTGAGACAGGTGCCGGTAAATCTATCATCATCGGATCTGTTAATGCTGCACTTGGTGCCAAAGTGAGTAAAGATATCGTTCGGAGTGGAGCTGAATATGCATTGGTCGAGCTTGTCTTTGAGACAAAGGATGAGGCTGTTTTTGATGTGATGCGAGAGCTGGATATTCCGATTGAAGGCGATCAGATTATTATTTCCCGTAAGATTATGAGTGGACGAAGTGTCTGTAGAATCAATGGAGAGAATGTGACAGCCTCGGCATTAGCAACCATTGCCGGTTTGCTAATTGACATTCATGGTCAACATGAGCATCAGTCATTATTGAATAAAGCTAAACATATGGAGATAGTAGACCGCTTTGCAAAGGATGAGATAGGTCAATTAAAATCCGAATTAGAGCAGACTTATAAGGAATATATTAAATTGAAACAGGAATATGAGAATTCCGGTATGGACGAAGAGAAGAGATTAAGAGAAATCTCCTTCCTTGAGTATGAAGTAAATGAGATACGGAGCGCTTCCCTTGTATTAGGTGAAGATGAGGAGTTATCTCTTCTATATAAGAAGTTATCGAATGCAAATACTATATCCGAAGGACTACAGAATGTATATCGTTACACCGGATATGATGCTTCTGCAGCTGGTGATGCAATCGGACGAGCTCTTCGTACACTCATGAAGATTGTGGAATACGATGAGGCGATTAATAGCTACCTAAGCCAGGTATCCGATATTGATGCTCTGCTTAATGATCTGAATAGAGACCTTTCCCAGTATATCTCGGATATGGAGAGCCCAGAAGAAGAGCTGATGGAGGTTACGAAGCGTTTGGATCTATTGAATCATCTCAAATCCAAGTATGGTAATTCGATAGA
This sequence comes from Bacillota bacterium, assembly GCA_017861355.1. Lineage (GTDB taxonomy): Bacteria > Bacillota > Clostridia > Lachnospirales > Lachnospiraceae > Mobilitalea. The sequence goes on along the minus strand of JAGFXQ010000222.1, from coordinate 3,533 downwards.
TATAATCTTAAAATATTGTGCAGACAGTGAAGCAAAGATTGAAAAGTATCGCGATTATGAACAATATATGGATAAATTACAAAAAGAATTATTTCAAATTGAGAATAGATTGGAGCAACTTTGTAAACAGCTATCTTCGATTCGTAAGAGTAAAGCAAAGAACCTTACAGAACGGATTCAGGAAGCTTTAGTAGCTCTTAATTTCCTGGATGTCAAGTTTGAAATGATATTTGAACAAACAAGCCGCTATTCAGCGAATGGCTTTGATGATGGTGAGTTTATTATATCAACCAATCCGGGAGAAGCACTAAAGCCATTATCGAGAGTTGCTTCCGGAGGTGAACTTTCCCGTATTATGCTAGGTATCAAATCGGTTCTGGCAGATAAAGATGAGATTGAAACTTTGATTTTTGATGAAATCGATGTTGGAATCAGTGGACGAACAGCGCAGATGGTATCGGAACAGTTGTCAAATATCGCAAAGCATCATCAAATTATCTGTATCACACATCTGGCGCAGATTGCTGCTATGGCTGATTCTCATTATGTAATTGAAAAACAGACAGATGGAAAAACAACACAGACCATAATCCGTGTACTGGAGGACAGTGAATCAATTGACGAATTATCACGTATTCTTGGTGGAGCAGAGATTACGGAACGTGTGCGTGAGAATGCAAAAGAAATGAAAGAGTTAGCGTTGGCTACTAAAAAATACAAGCTTTAAAATTAAAAAAAAGAGAATACTAACAGAAAGGATATACAATACTATGTATATCCTTTTTTGATTCTGAACAGGGAAGAATAGACAACTATGCGAGCGCGCTCGCGAACCTAAGAAACTCGCCGGCGCGGTTTTTTTGGACAAGTATAGAGGGTATGAGGTGAAAGGATGAGGAGCAGGATAAGATACAGAAGATTTTTGATTTGCCTTTTTATATTGAATATTTTCTTTGTAACATTTTTTATATATTATACGATGGATAAAAGTATACCGGATGAGATTAAGATTCTTGCAGGAACACAGGAGAGTTTTGATTTTGATATGCCTCTTCAGGGAAGGATTATATCGGAAGATATGGGAGTGATTCAGGTCAATGACTTGAGTGTACCATCGGATCAGATCAGGATCGATCTTAATCAACCCTTTACAATAGAGTCCGCAGAGACAGGGACTTACCAAATGGACTTGAAACTGTTTGGACTTTTTAATTTTAAGAGAGTCTCACTGGATGTGATTGACTCAATGGAATTAATACCTTGCGGTAACCCGATCGGTATCTACGTGGAGACAGATGGCATCTTAGTACTGGGTAGTGGCAGAATAACAGGCTTGGACGGTCTGAATTATGAACCTACAAGAGATAAATTGAAATCAGGCGATTATATATTGGAGATCAATGGTATAGAGGTAAATCGAAAAAATGATTTTGTAGATCTGGTTCAGGGATGCAATGGGGAAGATATCAACTTACTGGTTAGACGCAATAAGGAGAAAATAACCGTCCGAGTATCACCGGTAAAAACAGCAAGTGGAAGTTATAAGATCGGAGCCTGGATTCGTGATAACACGCAGGGTATCGGTACACTTACCTTTGTTTCGACAGATGGTCAATTTGGAGCTTTGGGACATGGGATTACAGATATCGACACAGGCTTATTAATGAATGTAAAACTCGGATCAATTTATACCGCGGAGATTATGTCGATCGTGAAAGGAAAAGAAGGTGAGCCAGGTGAGTTAATCGGTATGATACGACAAAGCAATAAATATAAAATTGGAAGTATCACGAATAATACCTATCAAGGAATCTTTGGAAGAGTCGGGTTTGAATATGATGAGAATCTGAATGCAGAGCCATTAGAAATCGGTCTTAAGCAAGAGGTAAAGAAGGGAAAGGCCTATATTCGCTGTAATGTTGATGATAAAATCACAGATTATGAGATAAATATAGAAAGTATTGATATCAGTAATGCCAATCATAGTAAGGGTATCGTAATCAGAATTACAGACAAGCGATTGCTGGAGCTCACCGGAGGAATTGTTCAGGGTATGAGTGGAAGCCCTATTATCCAAAATAATAAGATAATAGGTGCGGTTACGCATGTATTTATACAGGATTCAACGAAAGGTTACGGTACTTTCATAGAGAACATGGTAAATAATTTAGAATAAGGAAAACTTTTGTTATAAAAATAAATCGACGCAATTTGCGCTTATTCTATAGAAAGAAATTTAAAAATACAGCATATTAATTGTATATAATTTCCAATCATACAAAATGTAGTGGTTTCCGCTTTTTATCTGAGAAATAGCGATTATTCTATGTCGAATGGTGCGACAAGAAACATTTGAAAGTTAAAATCGTAATCGTTATAATTCAGATATGGTAAAAATTTACAAACCATGGTAATGCAAAACTTGTCGTACGGTTTCTGGGTAAATTGTTGTATATTGGCTGATAATGTAAAATACTAATAATAAAAGTCGCTTTTTGGTGCTTATATTTTGTTTAATTTGCTAACGCGATAAAGATTGACGCTCATATGGCTAAGATGTATAATAATATCATAAAACAACATGAAACCAAAAATGATACACAAAAATACACGATAAGTGAAGTACAATATACACACTACCCTATTGGGTCGGATGGGAAGTAAAACTAGGGGAACAATTTATGAACAAAATTTTGTAATGGAGGTTGGAAAAGTAATGGGTAAAATTAATGTAGCTATTGTGGACGACAACGAGAGAATGGTAAATTTGCTGGAAGATATCCTGAAAGAGGATTCAGATATCGAAGTGGTAGGTAAATCTGAGAACGGCCTCGATGCTTTAGACATGATTAAAGAGAAAAAACCGGATGTAGTATTATTGGATTTGATTATGCCTAAGTTGGACGGGCTTGGTGTAATGGAGAAGGTTAGAAGGGATTCTGAATTTAAGAAGAACCCTTCCTTCATCGTTATAACTGCAATTGGTCAGGAAGGTGTTACCGAGAACGCATTTGAATTGGGTGCTAACTACTACATTATGAAGCCTTTCGATAATAATGTTATTTTGTCAAGGATTAAGCAGATTAAGGGCGATTATCATAGCAAATTGATTGATAATCATCGTGTAAGCGCTTATGAGAACAAGACCGCTTATATGGAACGTAACCTGGAATCAGATGTAACGAATATCATTCATGAGATCGGTGTACCTGCACATATAAAAGGTTATCAGTACTTACGCGATGCGATTATGATGTCTGTGAACGATGCAGAGATGCTGAATTCAATTACAAAGCTTTTATATCCATCGATTGCAAAGCGTCATAAGACAACTCCCAGTAGAGTTGAAAGAGCAATTCGTCATGCGATTGAGGTTGCTTGGAGCAGAGGTAAGATGGATACAATCGATGAATTATTTGGATATACCGTAAGTAACGGCAAAGGAAAGCCTACGAATTCTGAGTTTGTAGCTTTGATTGCAGACAAGATTCGTTTGGAATATAAGCTTAGATCTTAATTGTTCTATCATAATA
>JAGFXQ010000221.1 GCA_017861355.1 Bacillota bacterium | reverse complement strand
ATCTACTTCACTACTCCCTCGGTCACCGACAAACTGGCTGAAGTTGTGATTAATCATACGCTTCAGAACGATTCACTCTATCCGGTGAATGTCACTGTAGTCAATGAGCTGCTTTATGGTGAAGATATGGTTCTGAAGCTCAAGCAAACCGGTTACCTTGAAGCTGGCGGTCAAATACTGCTGCAATCAAATGGTTCGCTGGAACAGCCATTACTTTGGTCACCGGAGCACCCCCATCGTTATCGCCTCCTCACCATAATCACCGCTGAAAATGATGAGCATTCGTTCCATTGCAGAATGGAAACCGAGCAGCAGGTCGGCATTCGGAGTATTCATTTCGATCCGGATCATGGCTTCTTCCTGAATGAGCAGCCCTACAAGCTCAAAGGCGTCTGTGTTCATCATGATGCCGGATGTCTGGGTGCTGCTGTTCCCTCTCAGGTATGGCATAGACGTCTGGAAGCATTGAAGAGCATGGGCTGCAATGCCCTTCGTATGAGTCACAACCCTCATATGCCGGAGTTGTATGACCTATGTGATACCCTTGGCTTTTTTGTAATGGACGAAGCCTTTGATGAATGGGAGGGTCCGAAAAACAAATGGTCTACCGGACATAATGTGTATCCGCCGAAGCATCAGGGCTACTACGAAGATTTTCCTCAGTGGCATGAACGAGACCTGTCCGATTTTATTAAGAGAGATCGAAATCATCCAAGTATCATAGCCTGGAGTATCGGCAACGAGATCGATTATCCGAATGACCCCTACTGCCATCCGTTCTTTCAGAATATGGAGGGCAATAATGATAAGAATAAACCGGTCAATGAGCAAATGTATAACCCTGACCGTCCAAATGCGGCAAGACTGTCCGTTCTGGCGACGCAGCTGGTTAAAATTGTGAAGCAACATGACTTAACAAGACCGGTCACCTCCGCAGTGTCCTTTCCCGAACTATCTTCAAGAATCGGCTTTTATGCTCCTCTGGATATCGTCGGTTACAATTACAAGGAGCAATTCTATGCGAAGGATCATCTGCTCTTTCCTGACAAACCATTTCTGGGCAGCGAGAACAGTCATTCCTATCTTGCCTGGAAAGCTGTTCGGGATCAGGAATATATCTCCGGGCAATTCTTATGGACCGGGATAGATTATCTGGGTGAAGCTCGAGGTTGGCCAATTCATGGCTCGGGAGCCGGACTGTTGACCTTAGCCGGATATGAGAAGACCTCATATTACCGCAGAATGAGCTTCTGGTCTTCTACTCCGATGCTTTATCTGAGCACCGCCAGAGCAGAGCTTTCTAATTCTAGTACTTTGGATATAGGAAGAAACAGAGAATGGAAGTCAATGTATCGAAGCTGGAATTATATACCGGGCGAGATGGTGGAGATAAGATGCTATACCAATCTTCCCTCCGCAGAATTATTCTGTAACGGGAGAAGCTTTGGAACAAAAGAATACAATGACGAGCTGGGATATATCGACTGGCTCTTGCCTTACGAACCGGGTGAATTAACAGTGACCGGCATCCATCAAAGTGAAGATAACAAAGAAATATGTGATACATTGTCAACAGTGGGAAGAAGCTGTAACATCGTACTCCACCGCTGGAAACCTTCCGAAGAAGTACTTGAAATTCCCGAAGAAGACGCTCTGATACAAATCGAGGCAACCATTACCGACGACCAGAACAGATGGATCAGTAATGACAGTAGTCTGCTCCGGGTTACCGTAACCGGTGCCGGACTACTTGCGGGAATCGAGAACGGAGATCTTGCAGACAACACAGAATATACTGCCTTCTATCGTAGAGCTTATGAAGGGCGATTAATCATTTATGTAACCCACACTCAACCGGGGATGAAGCTTATGGTGACAGTGGAGGGAGAGGGTTTGAAACCTGCAGAATACACTATATAGAACCGATACTGACAGGCAGTGCGGCTTTGACGTATCCGGCTGATTATTTCAGAACACCTTTCGCAAATGCAGAGGGTGTAATACCCGTTGTTTTCTTAAATACCTTACTGAAATAATAAATATCCGAAAAGCCAACTGCCTGCCCGATCTCAGATATTTTCATACTTGTGGTGGAGATCAGTTCCTTTGCATGATTGATTCGAACCATATTCAAATAGGCAAAAATCGTGCGATGAGTTAGCTGCTTAAAGACCCGATTAATATAATCAAAATTGCAATCCGCCTTCTCCTCTATGTCCATACTGGTGATTTTGTCCGCATAGTTGGCATTCAGATAGCTGAGAAGTAATTGTACCTTGCGATACGACTTAAGGATACCGGCCGACATACTCTGCGTCATATACAGTACATAACTGCGATAGGTTTGCGTAAATGCTTCCAATACCTTGCAAGCGGTCAGCAGCTTATAATTCTCCAGATGATCCGCGTTATGATTGGAGGCCTCCTCCAGAACGCAGCATACCTGAATAAAATCACTGTAGTTCGCGAAGTGATAATATTTCGGAAGCATAAGCCCACCATCCTCGCAGGTAGTATACGAAAAAGGGTCGCTTTTCAAGGTATCATTTCGTCGTGCGATGATCTCCATTAAGTTCTCCTGCTCGGTAGAATAAGATACACGCTGAATCTGTTCATGACGAAAATGAATATAAAAATACTCACAATAGGAAGTCTGATAGCCCTCATGAATATAATCCGGATCCAGGATTAGAAAGTCACCCGGAACCAAGGTGTACCGGACATTGTTCTCCGTGAGAAACATCTTTCCCTTCTTGATGATATATACAACAAATTCGTCCACCCGTCTCCGATTATGGATGTAAGGTGGCTGGATCACCGCGGTATTCATGAGCCGAACGGTCAGCATCCGACTGGTATCTAATCGATATAACATACTCTTCCTCCGTAGCATACTTGCTGTTAATCAAGAATTACCTATCTGAAATCACATTATATCATCGCACTTACCGAATGAAAATAGGAAACTAGATAATTGTGAAATCAGGAGATTAATGTAAATGTGTAGACAATAGATAAAAAATAGAAAGGAGACAATATATGAGTTTGAAGCTATTACCTTATGAATTGCTTAAAGGCCAAGAGTGTCACACTGTTCCAGATGGTATCGATTTTCTCTGTCCTGAGACCGGACTTGATCTATGTATCTATCAGCGCGGAAGTGAGGCATCCGAGCATATTTCCTTGGATAAGTTGAACTATCTTGTACTGGAGGCTACGGTCCTTGAGGAATATTCCATGTGTCTTCAAGTCAACATCTATCGCGGAAAGATGCAAGAAGGGCAGGAAGCCGATTTTCGAATGATCTTCGGTCTTCTGCCGGGAATCAAGTTAGTGGTTCCGCTCGATCTGAACATCTTAAGCAGCCAGGATATCTTCCCTCCTAGAACCCAAGGACGCCTCAAAATGACTGTCTTTGGAAAGCCGATCCGCAGAGAGGAAATACATGAGATCCATCTGACCACGATGCCTTATGTGAAGGAGCATATGCTTCGCATCCACCAGCTTCACTTTGCTGTCACAGAACCGGTGGTAATTCTCGAGAAGTTAAAGTTAGTGGACGAATTAGGCCAATGGCTCCCCAAGGAATGGCCGACTAAGCTTCCTGACCGCGATGCCTGTACTGCATTTCTCAAGCGCCTCGAGCAGAAAGCAGCTTCCTTCCAATGTAACTTTCCCTATGCCGATTGGGATTCCTATGGAGGATGGTTAAAGAATCCAATGACCAAGACCGGATGGTTTCATACGGAATACGACGGACATCGTTGGTGGCTGGTTGATCCGGATGGAAACGCCTTCCTATCAACCGGAATCGATTGTATCATCCCCGGAAATGAGACTCGGATCGATCTCCTCAGACCCTGGTGCAGCTATCTCCCGGATCCAGTGGGAGACTATAAAGATGCTTATGATAATGGCAGACATTATGATATGGATATTGAGTTATTCAATTATGGCATAGCCAATATGATCTCCGCTTTCTCTACGGATCATTGGCGGGAATGCTGGGCAAAGATGATCAAGAGTTATCTCTACTCCTGGGGAGTCAACACCATTGGTAACTGGTCGGATCTTTCTTTTATCCGCTATGCAAAGATGCCCTACGTGCTTCCGTTGGACCGCTACAGTACGATAGGATATCCTTCTACCAGCGTAAAGATCTTTCGTGACTTTCCTGATGTATATGCAGAGGAATATTGTTCCGCCTCTGAGGAATATGCCAAGGCTCTGCTGCCCTTTGCACAGGACCCCTATCTGATTGGATATTTTATGCGGAACGAGCCGGCCTGGGCCTTTGTCTATGATCTTAATATCGCTGAAGAGATGCTGGCCAATCCCGCTACTCTCGCCTCTAAGATAATATTCATCGATAAGATGCGTCATACCTATCATGAGATCCACAACTTCAATCTAGCTTGGAACCTGTCCCTGAATTCTTATGAGGATCTATATCAGCCGATCTATCATGCCTGTGGCCTATCCGAACATGCCAAGAAGGATTTGTCTGACTTCTCCAAGGATATGATTACCCGTTATGTGGAGCTTCCAGCCAAAGCTTGCCGAAAAGTCGATCCCAACCATCTGAATCTGGGAATGCGATATGCTTATATTACTGACCTCAGCTTACTCAGCGGATATGAGAACTTTGATGTGTTCTCCATCAACAGCTATCAGTTCTCTCCCTATCAGGAGGTAGAAAGCATCGGCTCCCAACTTAATATGCCGGTCATGATTGGTGAATTCCATCAGGGAGCACTAGACCGAGGACTTACGGCACACGGCATCAAGGGAGTGAAGGATCAGTCGGAACGAGCGAAGGCTTATCGATATTATGTAGAACAAGGGAGTCTCAGCCGATATTTTCTCGGCGCACATTATTTTCAACTGAATGATCAAAGCTGTCTTGGTCGCTTTGATGGCGAGAACTATCAAATCGGCCTGATCGATGTGTGCATGCAGGAATACCGGGAGATGGCAGAAGCCATGAACCAATGCCATAGTAATATCTATCAGGTTGCAGCTGGAACTGCTCCAGCATTTGATACTCTTCCGGTTCATGTTCCACCGATTCATTATTGAGAAAACAAAAAACGCAGGAGAAACCCGTGCTTCACGCACAGCTTTTCCTGCGTTATAAGATTCAAAAACCAAACTTTAGTAAAACGGATAATAATCAAGTAATTAATTGTAAACAGACATGTGATATCCTAATATGCCGTAATGATTCCGCCCTCACTAGCATATAAGGAGCTTACGCCTGCAGTATCAACAATAAAGCAATCCTTGAAGGGAATTCTTTTAAGTATCTCTTCCTTCACAAACTCAGCTCTTTCACGATTATTACAATGAGCGATCCCGATAATCTTCTCAGAAGGTTTGATTACGTCCTCCTCGATACATTTTGCCATTAGCATCAGCGCTTTATTTATTCCTCTCGCCTGGTCAATCTTGCAGATAGTACCCTCTGGGGTTGCTCCCATCACAGGCTTAATGCTTAATACGCTTGCAATAATCGCCTGAAGGTTCGTTAATCTACCATTCTTGCGAAGCGCTTCTAATGACTCCAGTACAAACTTGGTCTTTAATCCGTCACGAAAGGCATGAACCTTCTCAACCACTTCCTTAAAAGTATGATTTGAATCGATTAATTCCTTAATTTTCATTGCAATCAGAGTCTGACCAACGGATGCCGAATGGGAGTCGAATACTTCGATATTCTTATTCGGATGTTCCTCCAGATATAACTTCTTCGCAAGCTCAGCACTGTTATAGGATCCGCTTAGCGGAGATGACAGTGTAATTACATATACATCTCCCTCGCAGTCAAAATGCTTCATGTAATCCTCCGGGGAAGGACATGCTGATTTTGGGCTTGTGGGGCATGCTTTTACACGTCTCAAAAAGTCCGCCTGGTCAAAAGTCTCATCGTCTACAATCGAAACATCATCCACAATTAGAGTTAAGGGTACGAGCTTAAAATGCGGATCCTCCTTTAATTCCTTAGGTAAATCCGTGCAGCTGTCTCCAATAATTCTGTATGACATCTTTTTCTCCTCCTGT
>JAGFXQ010000037.1 GCA_017861355.1 Bacillota bacterium | reverse complement strand
ATAATTAAAAATAATTCAATCGTTGATATCGGCTGGGGTCTGGGCTTCGTTATTGCCGGATGGTTTGTAATCCTTAGGGACCCCACTGTTGTGCCTGGTCAATGGATTATCACAATCCTTGTTACCTTCTGGGGTTTACGATTATTTCTCCACATTATCAAACGAAACTTTGGAAAACCCGAAGATTTTCGATACGTTAACTTTCGCAGGGCATGGGGTAAATGGATCATTCCCAGGGCTTTTCTCCAAGTATATATGTTACAGGGAGTCTTCATGTACATCATCCTGCTAACGGTAATCTTCACAGCCTATGCCGAATCAAATGTCAAACCACATTCCTTGATTCCGGGTATCATGATCTGGCTCATCGGCTTCTTCTTCGAAGCAGTCGGCGATTATCAATTAAAATTGTTCATTGCAAAGCCGGAGAACAAGGGTAAATTAATGACTACCGGACTATGGAGTCTAACCAGACATCCGAATTATTTTGGGGAAGCTACCATGTGGTGGGGCATCTTCCTCATCGCAATCGCTTCCGGTGCGCCGATCTGGACAGCCCTCAGCCCGCTTACTATCACACTATTATTACTCTATGTATCCGGCGTTCCCTTACTCGAGAAATCAATGAAAAAGAAACCAGGTTTTGCAGAATATGCTGGTAGGACCAACAAATTCTTTCCCTGGTTTCCAAAAGTTAAAATTAAATCAGAAAAATAATTCATACATAGGAGGAAGCATAAATGAATACCATATTATCCTTTACCAACATACGCAACTTCTTTATTTCACTGGTAGTATTTCTTATTATTGATATGGTCTGGCTTACGTTGATAGCCAAATCAATCTACAGCAAATATCTGGGTTATCTTATGGCACCGAAAGTAAATTTTCTCGCCGCATTTATCTTTTACATCATTTTTATTATTGGTTTAAGTGTTTTTGTAATTCACCCGGCATTCGTGAACGATAGCTGGCGTTCCGCTTTATTCATGGGTATGTTCTTTGGGCTCATCACTTATGCAACTTATGACCTTACTAACCTCGCTACGGTCAAGGACTGGCCGGTATTCATCACCGTGATCGATCTGATCTGGGGTAGTATGGTAAGTGGAGCTACCGCCTTCATCAGCTTCTTACTTATACGTCTTTTCCGGTCATAATTCCTCGAGTTTAGGCAGTATAAAGATTACTACTCTGCTGCTTTATCACTATCCTGCTTAATTAACGCTTCAAAGCCACTGCTATACTTCATCGTACCATCCGGCAGTACCCATAAAGCCTCGGTACCCTCAAGGTCTTCAATTAATTGAAGGCCTTTTTCATAGGGCATATTGAAGATAGCGGTAGAAAGTGCATCCGCAAGTCCGGAATCCTCTGTTACTATTGATACCGCCTTAAAATACCTTGCCGGCATCAATGTATTCGGATCTATGATGTGGTGATATCGTACTCCATCTACGGTATAATATCTCTCATAATCTCCACTGGAAACCAGGGACAGATTCTCCAGATTCAAGATATGGAGGTATTGCTCCTCACTCTCTTTATCCGGATTCTGAATCCCAACATTCCAGTCATCCTCTACGCCGATACTGCTTCTATCTTTTTGTTCAGCGGTCACACCGTAACCTTTGCTGCCAATGGCTCTTACATTACCGCCAACACTAAGAAGCCCATTGGTATAGCCTTTACCTTTGGCCAATTGTACTACCTGCTCGGTAGCATAACCTTTTGCAATTGCTCCTACATCAAGGCTCATCTCAGGATCTTCCAGATAGACTGTCGATGCTGCTTCATCAATTACCATTTTATTAATATCGATATGTTTTGCTTTCTCTTTGAGCAGCTCAATCGGAGGAACCTTTGCCTTATCCGGATCGTTCGTTCCCTCTTCCCGGTAATCATGCCATACCTCAAGCACTGCCCCAAATGCGACATTTACCATACCATCGGATAATTGATACGCTTCTCTGGAGAACAGCAGAAGGTCGATAATTTTCCGATCAACCTTCACCGGTGCTACACCGGCATTGTCATTGATGGTCTTAATATTGTTAACACCTTCATAATCGTGATATTTATCATAAAGCTCATGATATACCTTCAGGTCATCATAAACAGATTGTGCAAATTCAGAAAAAGCTTCTTTATTCTCAGCGTAACCGATGATGGTAGTTACCGTATCGAACAGCTCCAAAAATTGTGCCTGGTATTTGTTTTCGGTCGGCTCCTTGCTACAGGCCGACAGATTAAAAATCATTACTACAATCAATAAAATTACTATCAATTTACGTTTCAAGACGTCACCTCATATCTATCTTCTTGTTTTACGTAGGGTATCCATTCTAATGAATTAAGATGTGTCGATCATTTCAATTACTTTGACACCTTAAGCAAAAAAGGCTGTTGTGAAACATTACTGTTCAATGTTTTACAACAGCCTAATTCTTATACAACATACTTCGATTGACCGAAATCAGATCGTATGTATTTTAGCATGAACTAATGAACGATATGTTATAGCATAACATTCACAAATTACTTCGCTGCGCTTAAAGAAGCTTTCTCAATATCAGTGATAAATGCATTAACATGAACTGTTACGGAAGCTGCTAAATCAGCATCTGCAACTTTACCTTCAGTTAAAGAAATACCCTTAACTTCATCTACAGTCTTACCAACAACATAAGCTGCAAATGCGTTAGCCTGCTCATACCACTCTTTACCGATTGCAGAAGCCTTCTTCATGCCATAAGCCTCTTTTAATTCCTGCTTAGACTGAGGAGCAACTGTTAAATCAGTTGTGATAACACCAGCGGTTGAGAAGTTAACATTACCCTGGGAAGCATCGATAACACAGCTTGTGATCTTGCCATCAGCGCCGAAAGTAGATGCGATATAGTAAGAATAAGCCTGTGCTAAACCATCAGCATCTGCAGTTGCATCAGTAGACTTAGCGATATCAGTAGATACGCCAAGACCAATCTGATCGCCTTCAACAGCGCCTAATTCCTGAGCATTAGCAACAGCCTTCTCAAGAGTAGCTACGAAATCTCCAATATGTACGGTAACGGAAGCTGCTAAATCAGCATCTGAGGGAACGCCTTCTTCATTTACAGCGATACCCTTAACTTCATCTACAGTCTTACCAACAACATAAGCTGAAAATGCGTCTGCCTGCTCGTTCCATTCTTTGCCGATTGCGGATGCTTTTGCCATACCGTATTCGGTACCAAGTTCCTGCTTAGATTTGAAAGCAGTTGCAACGTCTGTAAGAAGCTTACCTTCTTTAGAGAAGTTTACTTTAGTCTGTGCTGCATCAAGTTTGCAATCTAAGATCTTGCCATCTGCTCCAACTAAAACTGCAACGATAATGGAATCAACTTCAGCTAAACCATCTTTTTCGCCTGCATCAGCGGACTTTGCAAGGGAAGTATTGATAGCAAGACCGGTCTTAGCAGCTGTAACAACTGCAGGTGCTTCGGTTGCTGCGGGAGCTTCGGTTGCTGCGGGTGCTTCGGTTGCTGCAGGTGCTGCAGTGGGTTCGGTTGTAGTTTCTTCTGTCTTAGTTGATTTGCCACATCCAACTAACAGTGACATTACCATTACTGAAGTAAGTAACATCGCTAAAATCTTCTTCATTGTGATTTCCTCCATATGATTTAAAATAGTATGAGTAACATTTATATTAATTCCATGAGATGGAATGAATATACCCTAAGGTATTCTTATGCCACAAAGGCACTGATAAAAATCATAAGAGAATTAACTCCCATGATAATAATATAATTTTTGATCGCCATCAGGAACGTAGATGCTTTATCCTGCTTCTTAAAGAAAATATTGATATTCTTCTGCACCGGTATTATGGTCACTAAGGACAATAAAGAGATCGGTGACAGAATCCCTGTAATTACCATGACAATCGTTGCAAGATAAGTCAGGTAATAAAGTCCGGCAAATAGGTAAAGTGCCTTTTTTCCTATGTAATAAGGTAAGGTATGACGCTTCACTGCAATATCCTTCTCCAAATCGCAGATATTGTTCGCCAGCATAATATTTGCAGTCGTACTAAAAGGAGCAATGGAAAATAATAAAAGGGATATTATTGGTACTACTTGCAATTCTAGGGATATTGTTTGAAAATTAACATTCAAATCTAAAAAAGTACCCGCCGGTAAATTAATGTATAGGAGAAGAAACGGAATTAACAATCCGTAAAAGACACCTGACATTACTTCACCTAAGGGCTGTCTGGAGATCGGTACCGGACCATAGGTGTAAAACACACCACACAGGAAACACAGACCGCCAACCAAAAATATTACAATATCCGTTAAGATAGCCAGATATAATCCCAGTCCAGCACTGATCGTAAATAATACATAGATGATAATCAGCGCTTTCCTTCGTTCAAACTGAAGTGTCTGATGATTATTCTTCGTATCGATATAGTTATTGATCGCTGTAGTTGTAAGATCAAACAAAAACATAGAAGCAAAGAACAATAATGTCAGACCCCACTTAATCGGCTGTCCACGGTATACCAGTAAAGCAATTGTAATCAAAAATGCAAAGATACTGGTAATCTTCGTCCTGATCTCAACATAATCCAAAAAACGTTTAAACATCCAATTCACCTTGATTTTCTGCACCTTCCCCAACTTCTGACAGAACTGCAGTTGAACAAGTTCATATCAGAAGTTCGAGGTCGGCACTTATGATCAGAAAATATATTGTACATTTAGGCTAACCCAGGTTATTAGACCAGACGGGAAGCTTTCTTCAAAACATCAATTAATTGATCTTTTTTCACGGACGACAAGGATAATTCATCAATGATTTTCATTGATTTGTTATAAAACTTATCCACCATTATTCGGGTAAACCTAATTCCCCCGGTCTTTATTACTGCTGCATTGATATCATTTCTCGTGATTGTTCCGGCCTTTGCCTGACTCTTAAAATCACTAAGATTAGATAGTGCATGAATTAATGGGAGGGTAATAACTCCTTGTTCATAATCCGACTGTACCGGTTTGTTGGCACCTTCCACGGTTTCCTCAAAGTCAATACAATCATCTGTAAGTTGGAATATCATTCCTATATAATAACCCAGTCTGCGATATTTCTTCGCTTCTGCTTCATTTACTCCGCTAAAGATTGCTCCTGCAAAAAAGGAGGCTTCGAAGAGTGCTGCAGTCTTACCGGAAATTATCTTAAGATATCGGTAGATTGATAAATCAATATTACCATTGTTGATATGCTGATTCAGTTCGCCTAAGCAGACCTTACCGACATAATCGGGTAAAAGCAAATCCAAATAATCCTTTTTGTTCTCAATGGAAGCTGCCATTCGAAGCGCCGCACTTAAGAGATAATCTCCACAGATTACTGCTGTACGCTTACCATACTTCTTCTGAAGAGTAACCTCTCCACGTCGAAGCTCCGCATTATCAATGATATCATCATGAACAAGTGTAGCCAGATGCAAGATCTCGATCGCTGCTGCAATCATGACTGCATTCTTATGGACTCTTCCCTGTTCATCCTCAGCACAGATAATAACTGAAGTAGCGCGTATGAATTTGCCTTTGGAGGACATCAGATGTCTGGTATAGTCTCTGATGATTACCGGTGATTTGTAGAGAGTTCTATCTATCTCCTGCTTCACCAGCTCTAAGGCTTCCTCTGAGCGGATCAGTTCGATATTCACTTCGTGCTTTGTCTCATTAGTCATTATAAATATACCACTTTCTGACGAATGGAAGTTTCTTCCACAGCTTCTTCAGACCGGGCATTGCGTAATAGTCAAGTCCTAAGGTTCTACCTGCACCTATCAGTACTGCAATACCGGCAAAAATCATCCAGAAGGTTCCCAGATATAAACCGGTGGTACATACAAACATGAACTGGAGAACTAAAGAAACAGCTGCGGCAGGAGTTGTGAATAATCCTCCCATAAGTGCTAAACCAATCAAAATTTCTGCTACTACGATAAAGATCTGCATTACCATCTGAACACCATCATAAGGCATGATCAATTTATCAACAAACCAATTCATTAACGGTACATCCAGCTTAAATGCATAATCACCAATCGTTGATTGTGCAAGCTGTTTACCACTGATGAAGATTACTTTAAATAATCCAAGGAAATCAAAATTAATTAACACATGTCCAACCTGCTTAGCTACTTCTGCTACACCCTCTGCCGCTCCGGCTGCGCCGTCTGTGGTTCCTGTCGCTGATGAAGTTGCATCTGCAGTTAATTTGATTACATGAGAAGCATTGGTTGCTACCATCTTCACTACCTTAACCACACCCTCTGCTGCTGCAGTTGTTGCGGAAGATACGGCATCGGTGCCACCTTCTGCCGGTGCTGCGGGATAAAGAATACTGTTATACCAAGCATTTGCTCCACCGAAGAAGCCGGTAAGCTTCGGACTGGTGAACCAGCCTTCCACTATCTTCATAATACCTTCAAATAACCAAACAGCACCAAGCCAAACTCTAAGGGGTACTAATAAGAAGCTGGGGGTACGATTGGAGAAATGTCCACCAACAAAGCTTCTGCAATTACGAACTGTAAAAATCTCCATCTTCAAATAATGGAATACTTTGTTCCAGCCAAGTACCTGTATAAAGTATATAATATTAATGAAATGCTTTGCAAACATTGCCAGGAAGGAAGGCATACTGAAGAAGTGTCCCGGTAAACCGACATGACATACACCGTAGCGTCCGCCGATACATACCATAACTCCATGGAACTTCGGCTTGTATTCTTCCATCTTTCCTTCGCCCTTGATTGCAACCTCGATATTATGAGCTGCTGTATGAGAGCTCTGCTCGCAGTTCTCAACCATCTGCGGAACAGGACGTTCCTCACCTTCGGGTGTAAAGAACATGTTATCACCGATTACATATACATTCTGATTCTTCGTAGAACGTAAGAAAGAATCTACCTGAACACGTCCACCACGAGTAACTTCAAGTGAACCGGATGTCTTCTGAACGACGTCATTACTCTGAATACCTGCTGCCCAGATGATCGTACCGGACTTATAGTGGTTGATCTTATCACCCTGCTTCAGCTCAATGAAGTCAGCGCCGATATTGGATACCACAGCACTCATGATCAGTTTAACACCCATCTTCTCGAGTCTTCTTGCTACCTTCGCTGATAACTTCTCGGTCAGATTCGGGATCGGTCGGCTAAGACCATCTACATTCACAAGGGTTACATCCTTGCGGTCAATATCAAATTTTTCACACAACAAAGGAACATACTCGGCTAATTCACCAATCATCTCCACGCCGGTGAAACCAGCACCTACCACATAAAACGTGAGTAATCTTCTTCTCTCCTCCAGGTTAGCTTCACAGGAAGCAACACGGAAGGTGTTATGAATATGATCTCTAAGCACAACTGCATCTTCATATGACCATAACTTATAGGTAAATTCCTCAGCGCCCGGAACTCCGTAATAAGTGGGCTTAGATCCTGCTGCGATTACCAAATAATCATAAGCATAAGTCTCATTCTGAGCTAATACCATTCTCTTCTCAAAATCAATTGAGGTAACAGTATCCAGCTTTACATTAACACGACGACCGGCGAATACCTTCTTCAGGCTGATCTTAATGCTATCCTCATCTACGCGGTTTGCAGCAACTTCATGAAGTTCTGTAAGCATAGTGTGGAATGGATTCTTGTCAATAATCGTGATACTGACATCATCCCGCTTCTTGAATTTCTTAGCCAATTTTTTTGCTGTCAGTATTCCGGCATACCCGGCACCAACAATAACAATCTTCTTCTCCATGTCTGCTCCTTACTATTAATACAAATTTTGTACGAAAATTTTCGTGTTTGTATTTGTTAAGTTTGTAACAATCTTTTTCACAATTATGAAGTAACCCTATAAGTCCAAGTTACATTATCTTAAGTTAGTATAACACGAATTATGCGATTTGAAAACATTTTTTAGAAAAATAGTGAAAATGGCTACTCTTTTCTCTTCGGAATATACGCATTTGTGCATATCATATAAATCTGATAGGAATAATGCTTGGCATTGTGCAAAACTTGAAATTATTGTCACCTTTAGTCGAACCGGTCCCCCCTAACTTACTCTTCTAGCCGAACTGTTCTCTTCTTCCATCGACCCGAGAAAAAGAACCAAACACTCAACAGAATCGTCGTAGCCGTAGCAAGAGGAACCGCAAGTCCGACTCCTCGCAATCCCAGACCAGCTACTTCACTCAGAAGATATGCCATCGGAATACGGATTACAATAGCTGACATGACATTGCTGAACAAGGAAAAAGTTGTATGACCTGTTCCGATGTTGAATCCGATGAGACAGAACGCGATCGGCACCAGAAGGTAATCAAAGGAGAACACTCTAAGGTAAGGAACACCCACTGCGATCAGTTCCGCGTCTGTGGAGAACATTCGAAGTACTTCTTGCGGAAACAAGGTTGTAAGAGCAAAAATCGGAATTGAAATAGCATAGGCCAGCCCCATTCCGGTGAGCATGGTCTTGATTGCACGATCCTCCCTCTCTGCGCCGATATTCTGCGCCACCATAGCAGATACAGCTGCATTCATCGCAATCGCGGGAAGGATGGCAAATCCATTATATTTACCAACAGCACCTACGGCTGCCGAGGCGGTAACGCCCATATTGTTAACCAATGCTGTCATGAATAGAAAGGACAGATTACTGATTAGGTTCTGTATTGTAAGCGGGATGCCGAGCTTTAGTAAACTTTCCAGTTGCTGAAGATCAACTCGGAAGGATTTAAAATTGAAATCAAAAACAAATTTTCTTCTGCGGAGATAAATAACACACAGAATCATACTGATTGCTTGGGAAATAATCGTAGCAACAGCCGCTCCAAAAGCCCCCTGGTGAAAGCCTCCAACAAGAAGCAGATCAAGTACAACATTCACAGCGCATGCAATTGCTACAAAATACAAAGGTGTCTTGCTGTCTCCCATCCCACGCATGATTGCGCTTAAGGCATTATATCCAAAGATAAATACTGTACCAAGTGCAGTAACCATCAGATAGATGCTTGCTTCATCAAAGGATTCCTTCGGCGTATGTATCAGGGTTAGTATCGGATCCTTAAAGATCATCATCAACGCGGTCAGCACAATTGCTGCTATCATCAATGCGGTAAGCAACGTTCCGATGATACTCTGCAACTTCTTTGTCTTCTCTGCACCTACTGACTGTGCTATCATGATCGTCGCACCAGTACTGATTCCCATTGCTACATTCATCATTAACATGGTCACCTGTCCACCTATATTTACTCCGGACATGCTAGCGGTACCATTAAATTGTCCAACAATCACCATGTCGGCAACACTGTACAGTGTTTGAATTATGTTCGATATCACAAATGGGATGGCAAATATAATGAGCTGCTTTGCAACATTTCCCTTGGACAGGTTTTTCTGTTCATACATACTTAGGTCCTTTTCTTTCTTAAGATTTTACGGCTTTTCTATGTCCTATCATTCTAGAACGTTTTCGGATTATAGTCAATCACAAGCTTTGAAACGCCTTGAATATAGGGAACTTCCGATTGACTTTTCCCTGAAGAAATGCTACTTTACAATGGATAAGGCTTAGATACAGTTAAGGATACTTTGTAATAAACGGGAGGATATCATCATGACAAATCACTCAGAACGAGATGAAAGAAGAAGCTTTTATAAACTGGTATTTTCCCTTGTGTTGCCCATGGCACTACAGAACCTGATTAACGTCGGTGTATCTACTGCTGATGTGGTTATGTTAGGCAAGGTAAGCGAGACCTCCTTGTCCGCTTCTTCCCTTGCCGGACAGGTGCAGTTCATTATGACCCTCATTCTCTTCGGACTTACCTCCGGTGCAGCAGTTCTCACCGCACAGTATTGGGGGAAGAAGGATGTGCGAACCATCGAAAAGATTCTTGGTATTACGATGCGTATCGCCTTGGGTGTTGCCATATTATTCACGATTATAGTACTGCTCTTTCCGGTCCCAGTGATGCATATCTTCTCCAACGAGGCAGATGTCATAGCGCAGGGTGCCGATTATCTTAGAATCATGGCATTTTCCTATGTATTCATGGCCATGACCATGATCTATCTGAACATTATGCGAAGCGTAGAGCGAGTAATCATCGCAACAATTGTATACTTGGCCTCTCTAATTACCAATGTAATTCTGAATGCCATCTTCATCTTCGGTTTGCTTGGCCTGGAGCCGATGGGCATCCGCGGAGCAGCACTGGCCACCTTAATTGCCCGTATGCTGGAGCTCGTTATTGTAGTGTTCTATGCTATCTTTAAGAATAAGACAATACATTTTCATATGAAGGATCTATTCGTTCATGACAAGCTGTTATTCCGGGACTTTCTGAAATACTCCATTCCGGTTATGCTGAACGAATTGATCTGGGGAACCGGAACCAGCGTAAATGCCGCTATTATCGGTCATCTCGGCAAATCCGTCGTTGCTGCCAATTCCGTAACCCAGGTTACACGACAGCTGGCGATGATTGTTGCCTTCGGCGTAGCGAATGCCACCGCCATCATCGTCGGAAAAGCTCTGGGCGAAGGAAAAGAGGAGCAGGCTAAGCTATATGCCAAACGCTTCGTCCGCCTCACGATTATATTGGGTATCATTGGTGCCGGTGTGATTCTGATTGCTTCCCAGATCGCAAGACAGACACTCTCCTTAAGTGATGAAGCAAGGAATTATCTCGGTGTCATGATGATCGTCATGACCTACTTTGCGATCGGTCAGGCCTTCAACACCACACTGGTAGTTGGAGTGTTCCGCGCCGGTGGCGATACGAACTTCGGCTTATTCTTAGATGCAACCACGATGTGGTGTGGTTCCATCCTACTTGGTGCACTTGCCGCCTTCGTCTTCCATCTACCGGTGCCTGTGGTATATGTCATTCTGATGAGTGATGAGATTATTAAGATTCCGCTGACGACTTGGAGATATAAGTCTATGAAATGGGTTCGGAATGTGACGAGATAATATACGGGCTGTTGCAAAACAAAATATTAACTCATAGTGGTTACTATTTTGAATTTGCAACAGCCCGTTATATATTATTTGAAAGTTAGATCCTGTTTGTTGCTATATCAATCGCTACTTTTCTGATAACACCTATTATTTGTTCCTCTTATTGCCCTTAGGCTTCAATAACGGAAACTCCCCGCTTTCCCTGAGCTTGGTGAAACGATCCATACGCTCCTGTTTCATCAGACTCGCATCTTCCTTTGCTATTACACCAAGTTCTACAAGCTTATCTAATGTTTTGTTGTGTGCTTTTATCTCATTTTCCAGCAGGGCATAAACATCCTTCTTCTGGTTAGTCGTCAAAGTATTCCATTTCTTGATGGCATTGTTCATCTTCTCCTCGAAGAGTGCTCGGTTGCCTTTATGATCTTTATCCTTCTCAGACATCTCCAATGTCTGCGTATCCGTTGCAGCCGCCAAAGCAGTAACCGGACTAATTCCTACCACTGCTACCACTGCGGTAACAGCTAATCCAAATAATCGCGTTCTTAACATTCAGCTCCCTCACTTTCTCAATAAACAATAAACAGGGAACTAACTTTCACCGTTAGTATTGCCAAAAGTTAGGAAGGATACTCTTCTGAATATGACTTTGGAGAATTGGTTCTGGAACTGTTACGGTATTCTCTGGGTGTGATACCATAAGCTTTTCGAAAATGCGCAGTAAAACCGGAGTGAGAGCTAAATCCAAGATAACTTGCGATCTCCAACAGAGTATGTTCCGAAAAAGTAATCATCTGTTTTGCTGTCTCCAGCTTCTCGTACATAATATAATCCGTTATGGTTTTGCCGGTCTCCTTATGAAATAATAACGATAGATATTGTGGTGTCAGATTACAAAGCTTTGCCATCTCTCCAAGCGTAATCCGATAGTGCAGATGATCCATGATATAAGAGATACACAAGGACACCGGATAAGAATATCTCTTTCTCATCTTCCCATCGCGTACGCGCTTTGCAAAATCATAATAGCTTACAGCAAATAGTTGTAATATATCTTCGATGCGCTTACTCGTATCCGCCTTCTGCGCATAGACATCACTCAGATTATAGGCTTCCATCTCCGGTAATCCCCCTTCAATGGCACTTCTCGTTGCCAATGTCAAACCCGAGATAAAGGCATATTGTGTCTGACGTATTGGATCCTTAGACATGCACCCCATCATACGATCACCCTCACTAAGTTCCAGAAGACACTCTTCCAGCTTCTCCGGCTCACCCTGCCGGATACAGTTATAGAGCTTCGCCTCCATACGGTACTGGATTGTTGAATCCGGGATCTCACGCTGATCGAACATCGCTTGTCGATAAGCGGATACAATATCCTTGGGGGCCTCCTTATATTCCATTGACTTCATTGTCTTCGTGTCAAAAGCAACCTTCATAAAGTCCAACCTTTCAAAATTAAATCCAATAATAAACCTTGAAGCAGTTCCATGCATTACAGCAACCATGCTTGTTTTCTATTGTAATCAGCATATCATAAGCATATTCTGACAGCAACAAAAAATATTAAAAGTATTACAATCATCTTAAAATCAAGATAGTCAATTCCAGTTTTTTTGCTATTATAGAATTGAGGTATTTGAATCTTTCAGTATTCATTATGAACGGAGGAGTAATATATGGATTACAAAGCAAAAGCAAGTGAACTGGTTAAGGTACTGACCTTGGAAGAGAAAGCCGGTTTATTGAGCGGCAAGGACTTCTGGTGTCTGAAGGGCATCGACCGATTGGGGTTAAAATCAATAATGATCACAGACGGTCCTCACGGATTACGCAAGCAGGAAGGCAATTCTGACCATCTGGGTCTTAGCGACAGCATTCCCTCTACCAGCTTTCCTACCGCAAGCGCAACTGCCTGCAGCTTCGACCCGGAGCTTCTGAAGCGAATGGGGCAGGCTCTCGGTGAGAAATGTATCACCGAAGATGTGGCAACTATCCTTGGACCGGGAGTAAACATTAAGCGCAGTCCCTTATGCGGACGTAACTTTGAATATTTCAGTGAAGATCCCTATCTGGCAGGCGAGATGGCCACTGCCTTAATTCAAGGTGTTCAGAGTAAAAATGTCGGAACTTCCTTGAAGCATTATGCGGTAAACAATCAGGAAGCTTGCAGAATGACCGTTGATGCTCAGGTTGATGAAAGAGCACTTCGGGAAATCTATCTGGCAGGCTTTGAGACTGCAGTTAAGAAAGCACAGCCTTGGACCGTTATGGCAAGCTATAATAAAATCAACGGCACTTATGCTTGTGCCAACAAATACATATTAACCGATATTCTGCGCAAGGAATGGGGCTTTGATGGCATCGTCGTCAGTGACTGGGGTGCTGCGGGTAACCGAGTTGACGATGTACGTGCCGGTATGGATCTTGAAATGCCCGGAACGAATGCAGACAGTGATAATGAAGTTGTTGCCGCTGTAAAGAATGGCAGCTTATCAATCGAAGAAGTCAACCTATGCGCACAGCGCGTAATCGAATTCATATTAAAGGGGCAGGAGCAAAAGACAGCACCAAAGAATGACAATCCGGAGCACAATACTCTGGCTCGTGAGATCGCAACCAAATCTGCTGTATTACTTCAGAACAAGGACTCAGTGCTTCCAATCTGCCCTACGTCTAAGGTAGCCATAATCGGTGAGATGGCGAAGAAGCCTCGTTATCAGGGAGCCGGAAGCAGCCGTATCAATCCCGCCTATCTCGACAATGCTTATGATGCGTTACAGACTGCTGGCGTCAATGTTACCTATGCGGAGGGTTACAGCCTGAGCACGGGTCAGCTTGAACAGGCGAAGCTTGAAGCCGCCCGTAATTTAGCAAAGGAAAGCGATATTGCGATAGTATTTGCCGGACTTCCGGACGAATATGAGAGCGAAGGCTTTGACCGAACCACTCTCTCCATGCCGGAAAGCCACAGCCAACTAATTGAAGCTGTTGCAGCTGTGAACCCGAATACCATTGTGGTATTGCAATTAGGTGCACCGATCCTTATGCCCTGGAGGGACAAGGTAAAGGGAATTCTCTTGATGTATCTGGCCGGACAGGCAGGCGGTACAGCAACTGCAGATCTACTTCTCGGTAAGGTGAACCCCAGCGGTAAGCTGGCCGAGACCTTCCCCGCTACCCTTGACGATACTCCCAGTAATGCTTATTTTCCGGGGAATAGTAAGTCAGTTCAGTACCGCGAAAGCATCTATGTAGGTTATCGTTATTATGACACCGTGAAGAAGGCTGTTACTTTCCCCTTTGGCTATGGCTTATCCTATACTACCTTCGAGTATAGTAATCTGACTGTTGAAGCATCCGAGCCATATCTCTACCACGTTCGTCTCGATGTTACGAATACCGGCAAAGAAGCAGGCGCTGAGATTGTTCAGCTCTATGTTCACTGCAATTCTTCCTCCATCTTCCGTGCCGAGAAGGAATTAAAAGGGTTCGCAAAGATCTTCCTGAAAGCAGGTGAGAGCGGATCCATAGAGATCACACTGGATAAGAGAAGTTTTTCTTATTATAATACCAAAGCAAAGGATTGGTGTATTGAGGGAGGAAGCTATCAGCTTCTGATCGGTTCCTCCAGCACAGAGCTTCGTATGAGTACTGAAGTTACTCTTACCGGTGACGGAAAGGAATCACTATTATCCGAAGATTATAAGTCTCTGACACAATATCAGAAGCCGGTAGCTCCCCTTCGTATCAGCGACGACCAGTTTATCAAACTGCTTGGTTATACACCAAAACCCGATGCCATAGGCAAACCCTACACCATGGATTCCACCTTGGATGACATCAAGGATACCTTCATCGGTAAAATTCTGTTGAAGGTAGTCAAAGCAGCGATGAAAAAGATACTAAATTCCACCGATGATCCGACAATGCGTCTGATGGTAGAAAAGTCCGCTCTAGAGATGCCCCTTCGCTCCATGAAAATGGCCGGAGGTCTCAGCAATAAGAAGATGGACGGAATCGTCGCACTGGC
>JAGFXQ010000036.1 GCA_017861355.1 Bacillota bacterium | reverse complement strand
CTGAAGGAGAAGGATGTTCCTCAACAGGTCTGTAGTCTGGAGTTCATAAGAGATTTGGTTACATCGGTACCAACCTCAGCGAATGTCAGGTACTACGCGCAGATAGTTCGAGATAAGGCGGTGCTTCGAAGATTAATTAAGGCATCAGAAGAGACGGCCAATGAGTGCTACCTCGATAAAGAGAAGCTGGATGTGATATTGGAGAAGACAGAAAAATCAGTATTTGATATTGTTCAGAATCGTGGCACCAAGGAATTTACGGATATTAAAGAGGTTGTGCTTCGATCGATTGATAGTATTGAGGCAGCGGCTAAGAATCAGGGAAGTGTTACCGGTGTTGCAACCGGCTTCTATGATCTGGATTATAAGACAGCTGGCTTACAGCCGTCAGATTTAATATTGATTGCAGCCAGACCCTCTATGGGAAAGACTGCTTTTGTACTTAACATTGCGGAATATGTTGCATTAAAATCGAATGTAACCACCGCAGTTTTCAGCTTGGAGATGTCACAGGACCAGTTGGTCAAGCGTATGCTTTCGATGAACTCCAGAGTAGATTCTCAGGCAATTCGTACCGGTTCCTTGTCCGGAGAGGACTGGACTCTTCTGATGGAAAGTGCGCGTGTCATCGGTAACTCTAATCTGGTCATCGATGATACCTCAGCAATCTCCGTAAGTGAGCTTCGTTCCAAATGCCGTAAGCTGAAGCTGGAGAAGAACCTGGGCTTAATCATCATTGACTACTTGCAGTTAATGACCGGTAGCAAGAAGGCAGAATCAAGACAGCAAGAGATCTCGGAAATATCCAGATCACTGAAGTCCTTAGCGAGAGAGTGTAATGTACCAGTAGTGGCACTATCTCAGCTCAGCCGTGCCGTAGAACAGCGTCCGGATAAACGACCAATGCTATCCGATCTTCGTGAGTCCGGTGCAATTGAGCAGGATGCCGATGTGGTTATGTTCATCTACCGTGATGATTATTATAATCGAGATACTGAAGAGCCCGGTGTGTCGGAGATCATCATCGGAAAGCAGAGAAATGGTCCGGTCGGTACGGTGAAGCTTGCATGGCAGGCGAATTTCACCAAGTTCGCAAACCTCGAGCGATAAGACCTTTCAATTTCAAAAATGGAATAGATGCTCATTGAAATGCAATAGATATGTTGCCCCTATATCGGATATTGTAATATAACAATTCCTATGTAGGGGTATTTCTATGCTGATTGTTTGAAAAACAATTGACAAAATCTGTTGATATGATTACAATTGTTTTTCACTAGCTATCGTTTTTGTTTCAAAGTGAATGGAGGGGATATTCTTGGAAACAAAGCACGCGAAACTTACTTACCTCGGATTGCCCAGAAGCGTTTATGTCATCTTTTTTGCACGAGTCGTAAACTCAATGGGTAATTTCGTACATCCTTTCATGACCCTTTTATTAACTTCAAAGGGGGGAATGGGAGAACAAACCGTTGGACTATTCTTGTTGTTATCTGCCGTAGTTCAGGTACCGGGTTCCTTGCTGGGAGGCAAGCTGGCCGACAAGATGGGAAGAAAAAAGATTATGATTACGTTCATGGGATTGGCAGCACTATGCCTGCTCCCCTGTGCATTTATGATTGATAATAAGGCGTTATTTCATTACATACCCTGGCTATTAATTCTGTCCTCATGTTTTGGTAGTGTGGCAGGTCCCGCCAGCGGAGCAATGATGAACGACCTGACTTTGCCGGAAAATCGCCAGGCTGCATTTTCACTGCTGTATATGGGTATGAATGCCGGTACAGCCATCGGGTCCATCGTCGCAGGTGTATTATTTAATAATTTTATGAAGTTCTTATTTATCGGAGATGCTCTTACTACACTCCTTTCTATTCTGTTACTGGCATTGCTCGTGAAGGAAACAAAGCCACAGGATGAGGAACTGGATCAGTTTCTTAATGAGAGAGTGGATGAAAAGGCAGAAGAAGGCGGTTTGCTTAAGGCCTTACTGAAGCGTCCGGCACTGCTTGTATTTGCATCGATTGATATGCTTTTCTCATTTGTTTATGCTCAGACTAATTTCAGTCTGCCCTTACAGACAAAGGCGGTATTTGGCGAGGCACTGGGAGCCAGTTATTTTGGTACCTTCGCAATGATCAACTGCCTGGAAGTAATCTTTCTGACAACGATTATTACTCTGCTGACAAGAAAGATTCGAGCAGTATATAATGTTGCCATCGCCGGCATCTTTTTTGCGGTAGGCTTTGGGATGCTTTACTTTGTTGAAAGCTTTTGGTTGTTCATTCTTTCTACTGTCATCTGGACAGTCGGTGAGATCATCAATGCCACGAACATTGGAGTATACATCGCCAATCACACACCGGTATCTCATCGCGGAAGATTCAATTCCATCATAGGCATTATTACCGGAACCGGATATGCAGTTTCACCTTATATTATGGGAAGCTTTATCGCAGGTAACAATGTTACCGACGTATGGCCAGTAATCTTTGTAATTGCAATAATCGCCGCAATTTCCATGTATCTGCTCGGAACTTATGAAAAACGCAGGGTAAAAAGACTTGAGGCTGAGAATATATTAAGTTAATTATGTTGAAAAGGGGAAACTCCTTACGGGTTTCCTCTTTTTGTGTCGATAAGTTATATGGGAATATGTGGGAATTATCTTGCATTTGAAGTTTGCTATGTTATAATGTAAAAAGTGGAAAATAATTACATAAAAAGGGAGGGTAATGGAGTGGAGGAAGTTAGGTATATGATTTCTGAGGCCTCAAAGCGTGTAGATGTAGAAGCCCATGTTCTCAGGTACTGGCAGAAGCAGCTGGGTCTACCGATTTCCCGAAATGAAATGGAGCAACGTTACTATAAAGAAGCGGATATCGAACTTTTTAGGAAGGTAAAAATTCTTAAAGACCGGGGGTTTCAGTTGAAAGCGGTAAAGATGCTTATATCTAATTTGGATAAGCCGGAATTGCTTGATACAGATGCTGAACTATTGCTTGGAGAAAAGACGGAGGGGAAGGAGCAGCATATGCAGCAGGAGATGAAACAGGAAGACATGGAAAGTGGGACAAGCATCATTGCAGAAAATGAGCAAAATCAGATCACAGAAGATTCGAATACGAAAATGAATCAATTTAAGGCTGTCTTAAGCCACATTGTTTTGGAGGCCTTGAAAGAAAATAACAGTGCCTTATCTAAGGATATCAGTTCCAATGTCACCGATGGAGTAGTAAAAGAGATGAGTTATCTGATGCGTCTGCAAGAGGAGAAGGAAGAGGAACGCTACAGGAAATTTGATGCTACCTTAAGAGACTATCAGAAAAGTAGAATGATGTCGGCTGCAACTACAGAAAATCATAAAAAGAGATCAAAGTTCTTTAAGAAAAATCATGTCTATATTTAAACCGTACAACTGGGATAAGTACATTTAGGACAAGCCCTGTGAAGCAGGAGAACGTAATAAAATCGTAGTGAGTATACACCAAGCTTGCTTGAGGGTATACGATCGGAGCTGGAGATCATGAACAAGCATTATGTTCATGATATAATAAAAAGAGAGTGAACCACTACGTAAGGTACGTTGGTTTCACTCTCTTTTATGTAAGTTTTACTTCATTATGCGGAAATCGCTCCTGTAGGGCATGTATCTGCACACGCGCCACAATCGATGCAAGAATTTGCATCAATATCATAATGATTAGCTCCTTCGGAAATTGATCCGGTAGGACATGTATCTGCACATGCGCCGCAGCTGATGCAATCATCGCTAATAGTATATGCCATTGTCAAATAACCTCCTTTACCTAGCAATCCATTACATTTTAATATATGATCTTCCAGAATGCAAGATTATTTTAAAATATTCTACACATTGGTTAAAACAACACAGGATGGGTAATTGATTTGCGGGCTTGACGATAATGCTTCAATGGAATATAATATGCCTAAGCTATTGCGAAGGCGACAAGACGCATCATAATAGACGAGATCCTAGTTGATTAATACATTAGAAGGCAACCTTCTACCTAGGTTAAAATATTTCATTTTTAAGGAGGAAGATACGATGGCAAAAGTTACAAAGGACATGACAATTGCACAGGCAATCCAAGTTGATCAAAGCATCATTCCTGTGTTATTAGATATAGGCATGCATTGCCTTGGATGCCCATCCGCTCAGGCTGAAACCTTAGAGGAAGCAGCCATGGTTCACGGATTAGATCCGGAAGAGCTGATGGATAGAATTGAAGCAGAGCTTGGTGAATAAATAAAAGCTGTTGCTGACGTCTTTAAGACAGACCGTACGCTTTGAGTTTCACTAACACAAAAATACAGGAGGTGCCGTTTGGCGCCTCCTGTTTGCTTGTGCGATTCAATTACATAACGGATAGTATCTGAAGTGCGTGATCTCTTACGATGACCTCAAAGTGTTCACTGTAATAAGTGGGGCTTGCATAAGTGGAACGCTCTCCTTTGCCGTATTCGGATATGATATTACATACCTTATTGAATTCCTCCGGAGTATGATCGGAGATGCTGATTACCAGGTAATAAGTTGAATTCACGGGATTCTTAAATAAGGTATTCACTCCATTATAGGTTCCTACCATGATATTGGCTAATTGGATAACCTCCTTCAGGGAACGGAAAGAATAAATCTTAATCAAGTTTGTCGGAACATTTACACCGGGTTTTGCTGCAATATCGCTACTTTCCACTTCCGGTGCATCTAAGTTCTCTTCTTTTGAACTGTCAAGAACATCATCACTCAAATCATCATCCATTTGGTCAAAGACATTTATAATTTCATCCGCGTAGGAATCCTCATCCTCATCATGCTTATCGGTGTTATCATGAACGTTAAAAGAGGAAAACTTTGAAAAACGGGTATCAAGCTCATCAGGATCCTCTACCTTGGTGATTACTAAAATTAAGCACTCTGTCGACACAGGAATGGCTTCAATCATTAAAGGAATATCGTCAACTTCAAATCCGAATTCATAGAAGGCCTGTTGTATCATGTCGCGAAAGAGAGCTTTTGCTTTCTCGGTTCCATAAGCTAATTCGCTTATCTTCAGTTCCCGGTCAATCAGATCACTTTTATTCAAGGTACATCTAATCTGGCTATCACTGATTTTTTCTATCTTCATAAAGTACACCCCTTTCTGTACTAAACAGGAACTGATTAACGCTATATACGTGAATCCATCCATCGGTGTAAAAAAAGTATAATTTAAAACACAAGTAAAGTCAATATACCTAGATATGAAATTTGTGTTAATAAAACCCGTATTTTACAGGCATAAATCAATATTTCACCGTCATTTGTAACAAAATTATAACTAATTATCGTGATTTTAGATAGTATGAAAATGATTGATTTGATTCCAGTATCTGGTTATAATAATAATATGACTTGTTTCTTTTTTGTATTATATATTCTGATAGGAAAGGAGAGAATGCAACAGGAGATTTGGTTTCAAAAATATCACATTCTACATCTGCTTGGCAGTGGAGGCACTGCCAGAGTGTATCTAGCAAAACATATCAAATTAAATTCTTATCGAGCAATTAAATGTATTTCTAAAAACCATCCCTTATATAATCTACAAATAAATGAAGCTTTGATATTGAAGAATCTGAAACATTCTTGTATTCCTATAATTTATGATATTGAGGAGGATGAAGAAGGTTCCTATATTGTCGAACAATATCTTGAAGGAGATACACTGAAGGATCAGGTCCTATCTATGGGGCAACTTCGGGAGAACATTGCAATCAATTATGCGATTCAACTCTGCGACTTGATTCATTATCTGCATACGGAGGAGAGACCAATTCTATATGTGGATCTAAAGCCAGAGAACATATTGGTTGCAGATTCACATTTGAAGTTGATTGATTTTGGCAGTGCGGTCTATCGGGATGATGATTCTAAGGAGCAGACCCTAACCGCTACCAGAGGCTATGCAGCTCCGGAACTGTATAAAACAGGCAGGCCGGATGAACGCTGTGATATCTATGGTATTGGTATGCTGCTGTATTATATGACAACAGGGATAAGGATATCACCGAACGCAAAGCATATTGCAAATATCGAGCAAGCCGGTACCTGTTCCGAGGAATTAAAACATATTATAAACCGTTGTCTAAAATTTAACCCGTCACAAAGGTATGCAACAGTGGACCGGCTTAAGAAGCAATTATCAGCATTAATGCAAAAAAGTGAAGCTCATCAGGAAGCAAGTCAAAGACTCACCATTGCTGTGGCAGGAACGCAAACAAGGATCGGAGTAACGCATCTTTCCTTCCGGTTATGTAATTATATGAAGAGCCTGGGAATTAACTGCCAGTACAGGGAAGAGAATCAGAGTGAAGGTATTCTGAGGATGAAGAAGTATTTGGAGTCTGCTTCGGAAGGAGCAGAGGCATTGCTTCTGGAAGGGATATCAGTTTCTTGTGGTAATTGCGATCCGACTGCAAAGCTGGTGCAGTACCCGGTTACACTGATCGATTACGGCAGCCTAACCAGGGATAATCTGGAGTACTTTCTAAAAGCAGACATCAAGCTTATTATCCTGGGGACAAAATTATGGGAACTGGAATACGCAGAGAAAGTATTAGAAATGATAGCAGAATATAAAGATATTACCTATTTGTTTAACTTTCTTGACGGCAAGCAGTTTCAGGAGGTCGTGAGGAATATGGAGAATCGAAGGTGTTATCGTATCCCTTATGAACCAGACCCCTTTGGGAAGATAACGGAATACAATGGACAGAAATTGTTCGATGAACTGATTGGAGAGCGATATAATCCGAAGCAAAAAGCAGGAAGATTACGA
Source organism: Bacillota bacterium (assembly GCA_017861355.1). Lineage (GTDB taxonomy): Bacteria > Bacillota > Clostridia > Lachnospirales > Lachnospiraceae > Mobilitalea. The sequence goes on along the minus strand of JAGFXQ010000036.1, from coordinate 8,247 downwards.
TTACGGAGAAAAGGATGGGGAAAGAAACGATGAAGCATAAGTCAATACTGCTGAAACGGCTCACACAAGACAACAGGGGGAGATACCGAGAGGTAATCGGACTGATCGGAACTCATCATGGAGTCGGTGTAACGTACACAGGAATGTTATTGGCTTTCTATTACGGGGAAGAGCTGGGTAAGAAGACAGCACTTCTTGAATGCAATCAACATCGTGATATGCGTCTGATTCAAAGTGCTTATGAGTGGAGAGAAAACGAAACCATGAGCTTTTCCTTCCACCGGATCACCTGCTACCATGAAGTAAAGGCGAATCAATTATCACAGATATACGGAGATGATTATGAAGTTATCATATTGGATTTTGGAGCAGATCTTACTTCGAATATGGAGGAATTGCTTCGATGCACCACCAAAATAGTCATCGGAGGATCATCCGAATGGGATATTATGAAGCTGAAGGATTTTATTTCGAAGGTGGAGGAACTGCATGGAAGTGAGCACTGGCTCTATTTTCTTCCGCGATGTAGTGAGAGAACAGTTAATATCTTGAGAAGTGAGGTGAAACGAAAGATATGGGCAGTGCCGGAGGCGCAAGAACCTACCCGGCCTAATAACAATGTAAAACAATTTTTTAAACAGAATCTCATCGCCAGATAGCTGCTAGAACTGGTATAACGCTGGACATGGAAGTAAGAAGTATAGCATATCACAAATGACCTTCTTATCCGAGAAGAATAATATCTTAGCATCTACAAAAGCCCGGCAGCGCATCACGGTGAGAGAAGAGTAACTATTTGAAGCCAATAAGATAATTCAGAACTCGGTGACCGGTACTTAAAAGCCCTCTATACTTTTTGCCGAAAGATTTGTTCTGTAACCTCGAGCCTCTGCAACCGCTTATTGGTTAGTGTGTTAATTTGGGATGGTAATATAATTGTGAATTAGGGTGACGGCAAGAAGTGGAGAACAGATGCTGTTGCCCTATTTCTAATCATTGAAAATTGAGCTGATTTATCAATATATTTAGTTTAAAGGATGACATCATGCCAAAAAAATGCTATAATCCACGATAAGTGGATATAATCCACAAGAGGTGGATTAGATAATGGATTTGACAGGTATCCTAATCAGTAGATGTTTATGAACTATGATTTATGTCATTCAGGATGAAAGGTGTAGGGAATACTATGGATAAACGTTTTAAAATGGCGATCATTGGGGGAGCCGCCGGGGTTATATTGATACTCATTTTATTGGGTTCTATGCTCGTTAAGAAACTGACACCGAGCGATGCCACTATGCAGTTGGCAGATTATTATCAAGTAAAGGATTCTGAGGTGCTGATAATACTTCAGGATGAGATATATGATATCAAAGGAATGTTGATTGATGGCTCTGTCTATGTGGACTATAATACCGTAGTTCAACAGTTTAATCATAGATTTTATTGGGATGCCAATGAGAATATATTGACATATACAACACCGGATGAGATTATCCGTGCAGAATCGGATAGTAAGAGCTATACAGTTACGAAAAGTATGATCGAGACCGACAAGGAGATTAAGACACCGATCGTTGAAGTGTTTGCTGATCAGGTTTACCTATCTCTTGATTTTGTTAAAAAATATTCAGATATTACATTTACCTACTATGAGAACCCTAGTCGTGTAATGATAAATTACAAATGGGGCGACTACTTATATACAGAAGTAACAAAAGCCACTGAACTTCGTACGGAACCGAGTATTAAGAGTCCAATATTAAGCGAGCTGCCGGTAGGAACAAGCCTGATGTTTGTGGATACCCAGGAAGCACCTAGAAAAGGCTTTGTAAAAGTAATGACGACAGACGGAATTAAAGGCTATGTGAAAAGTAAGAATACGAAGGAATCCTTCTATCAGACGATTGGAAGCAGCTATCAGGCTCCGGAATATACAGCACAGACCAGAACTGGATCAATCAATCTGGTATTTCATCAGGTATTTAATACGGATGCAGCGGACAATCTCGGAGGACTTATTGCTTCAACGAAGGGCGTCAATGTAGTATCACCGACCTGGTTTAGCGTTAACGATGTCTCTGGAACGATTTCATCCCTGGCGACAGAGCGGTATGTAGCTAAGGCGAAGGAATTGGGACTTGAGGTGTGGGCATTGGTGGATGACTTTAATACGGATATCAGTATGTATGATGTATTATCTTATACCTCTCGTCGAGAGACCTTATCCAATGCATTAATTCAAGCAGCATTAGATTATCAGCTGAATGGAATTAATATTGACTTTGAGAAAATCTCTTCGGATGCAGGAGTGCATTATATTCAATTTTTACGGGAACTGTCTGTAAAATGCAGAAATAATGGTATCGTACTGTCTGTTGATAATTATGTTCCCACCCCCTATACGGCTCATTATGACAGAGAAGAGCAGGGTAAGATTGTAGATTATATGATTGTTATGGCTTATGATGAATTCTATGCCGGCTCTGAAATTGCCGGACCGGTAGCCTCACTCAGCTATGTAACGGATGCTGTAAATAATATTCTTGAATTAGCTCCGAAGGAAAAAACGATTATTGCGATTCCCTTCTACACACGCTTGTGGAAGGAGACGGGAGCCGGAGAAGTAACCTCGGAGAGTTACGCTATGACACCTGCTGCACAGCTTCTTAAGGATAATAATGCAGATGTGGAGTGGAATGATTCCTATGGCTGCAACTATGCGGAATACCAGAAGGATGGAGCTACCTATAAGATGTGGCTGGAGGATGAACAATCCATCGAAGCGAAGATGAAAGTAATCTACCAGGCGGATGTGGCAGGAATAGCTGCTTGGAAGCTTGGTCTGGAGAAAGAAAGCATCTGGAATGTAATCACGCCTTATTTAAAATAAAGTTGTCTAGAATAGGACAAAAGCACATCTCATAAGATATAAGGAACCTAAAGCAGGAAGTAGTCTTATGAAGAGATATTTTAACATCGTTTTCCTGGTATTTATTTGCTTTGCCTGTATTGTATCCTCGGAACGGTTTACATCAGTAATGAACTATAAATATGAGATTGGCTCTGACAAACCATTGGGGAAGCCGATCACCATCGTAATTGACCCGGGACATGGCGGTAGGGATCCTGGTAAAGTTGGTGTCAACAACGCATTGGAAAAGGATGTAAATCTCGTAATTGCCATGAAACTAAAAAATCTTCTAGAGCAAAATGATATTAACGTAATCATGACCAGAACAGAGGATGTTGGCCTATACTCGGATGCAGACTCTAATAAAAAAAGAGCTGATATGAATGCAAGAGTCCATATCATCAGAGACAGCGGTGCGGATCTGGCAATCAGCATTCATCAGAACAGTTTTACAGAGGAATACGTGAAGGGAGCTCAGGTGTTTTATTATTCTGAGTCAGCAGAAGGAAAGCGTCTGGCAGAAATTACGCAGACTCAAATAGTCAAAACCATAGCTGACGGGAATCATCGTAAAGCGAAATCGAATACAAATTATTTTATGCTGACCAAGTCAAATTGCCCGATGGTGATCGTAGAATGTGGTTATATGTCTAATATCAGAGAAGCAGCCCTTCTTAACGATGAGGATTATCAGGAGAAAATGGCATATGCCATCCACCTGGCGATCATGAGTTACATCAATCGAAATGTGGGAGCGATCCATCAAGGAGAAAGAGTGTCAGCCTAGGACATAGGATAGATTGGGTCAAGCAAGAGGATCGGAGAAAGAGAAACAGCTTGGGATATAGGATTATAACAACCAGGGGGATTTGACCTAATCTGGAGAAGGTGCTATAATGTTCACGATAAGCAGATTAGTCTATGTAAAATAGCAGGTGGCTTGCAGGCTTGCTTGCAAAGACGCATGATAATTTACATAGAGAAGTGCAATGGCATTGTTTGCCACAAGGAGTATTGTTAAATATGAATACCTTAATTATAAAAGTAGATGAACAAAAGCTTAAGCCGGAGGAACTGGAGTCAGCAGCGCAGCTTCTTCGGGAGGGTGGCTTGGTCGCGTTTCCCACAGAGACAGTATACGGTCTTGGTGCAAATGCTTTGGATGCCTCCGCAGCTCGTAAAATATACGAGGCGAAGGGACGCCCCTCGGATAATCCGCTGATTGTACATATCTCTGAAGTGTCAGATATCGAGATTCTGGCAAGAGATATCCCCGAAAAGGCATATGAACTGGCAAAGGTGTTCTGGCCCGGACCATTAACAATAATTCTAAAGAAGAAGGACTGCGTTCCTTACGGAACAACAGGCGGTCTTGATACGGTTGCAATCCGCCTTCCGGCGAATCTGATTGCCCGAAGTCTCATCGCCGGATCCGGTGTCTTTGTTGCTGCGCCAAGTGCAAACATCTCCGGGAAGCCAAGCCCGACGAAGGCGGAACATGTGATCAAAGATATGAGTGGTAAGATAGATATGATTATCGACGGTGGAATGGCTACCCTCGGATTGGAGTCTACCATCATTGATCTATCCGGAAATGTTCCGGTTATTCTTCGACCGGGATGCATCACGAAGGCGATGATGGAGAATGTAATCGGACCGGTAGAGGTTGATCCTGTTATATTAAGCAAAAATCCGGATCCATCACTGGCACCAAAAGCTCCGGGTATGAAATATCGCCACTATGCCCCGGAGGGTAAACTTACTATTTATGAAGGCGATACAACAAGGGTAATCGATGCAATTAATCATAAGGCGAAGGAAAAGCTGGATAGTGGTAAATGTGTGGGCATTATTGCTACCGATGAGACCAAAGCCTTATACCAATATGGAACGGTTAAGACAATAGGCTCCAGGAAAGATGAAAACTCTATTGCAGCCGGACTATACGCGATCCTGCGAGAATTTGATGAGTTGCATATGGAATATATTTATACGGAAAGCTTTGCAGATAATAGCTTAGGACATGCAATTATGAACCGGCTGTTAAAGGCGGCAGGCTACCGTATTGTTAAGATGGAATAAGGATAACCTTGATTAAATGGGGATAACCTTTTCTAAAGCTGTTAGTCAGCATTACGGAGGTCTATATGGGGAAGTATCAGAAACTTATTTTTGTATGTACCGGCAACACTTGCAGAAGTCCTATGGCAGAAGCAATCTATAAAAACCTGGAAAAAGTCAGCGATATGAAAATAATATCGCGTGGTCTGGTAGTCCTTTTCTCTGAGCCGATGAATCCCAAGGCGGAGATTGTACTGAAAAAACATGATCTGGAACTGCAGAATCATGTGGCAAAGGGTTTAAAGGCTTCTGATATTGAGGAAAACACACTGATCTTGACTATGACAGCAAGTCAGAAGAAGAAGGTCCTCGAATTATATCCGGAAGTTAAGGATGTATATACAATTAAGGAATTTGCGGGAGAGATTGGTGACGTAGTAGATCCATATGGAGGTACTTTAATGGAGTATGAAGAATGCTACATTGAATTGGGTCGTTTAGTAAAAAAGACAGTATATAAACTAAATGATTTGAATTAGAATGGAGGATTTATCATGATAGCACTTGGAAATGATCATACCGGATATGCTTTAAAAAAAGCAATTATGGAATATTTAGATCAAAGAGGAATGGAATATAAGGATTTTGGCTGCGGAGATGTCACCTCCAGCAATTACCCTGATTATGCGAAAGCAGTCGGCAGAGCAATCCAGAAGAAGGAATGCGACCGAGGGATTTTAATCTGTGGAACAGGAATAGGAATTTCTATCGCTGCGAATAAGATGAAGGGGATACGTGCAGCTCTTTGTCATGATTGCTTTAGTGCAGAGGCTACAAGACTTCACAATGATGCAAATGTGTTAGCGATGGGTGCCAGAGTAATTGGTACCGGACATGCGCTGAAGATAGTGGAAACCTTTCTTAATACGGAGTTTTCTAATGATGAGAGACATATCAAGAGAATCAATATGATGGAAGAAGAATAATCATAGCAATTCGGCTTGATTGATCGGCTCTTGCAATGTATAAAAATGTCCGGAATAGATGATCTGAAGAAGAGAATTCACAGTTTTGAGTGCATAGGTGGCCTCTTCCTGAGAGATTAACTTTCGATCCAGGGCATCTGCAAGCTCATCCAGATCTATAATACGCAAACCGCCGTCTTCGTAGAGAATGAGATCGATTAATAGATCCTCTATGATGACGGTGTTTTTTTCGTCATCCTTTTTCACCTGAATGATGTCACAATACCAATAAACAATCTGATTTTCTTTATTAAATACCTTACTTACCTTAAACCCCTTGTCCAAATAGAAGGCTGAGATTCCTCTTGCGATATCCTTTCTCGGGTGCAAGGTGTTCCAGGTGGTAATGATCAAATCCGGTTCCAGAACCAGAATAATATCATCCTTTAAATGAATTAACTCTTCTGGAATAAAACGTCTACGATACAGCATGGGTTCTGACATAACAATTCTCCTTCCTATCGTAAAGCTCGGTGGAATTTTTACCAATTATATCATGAATTATTGATAAGGTACAGTAAATTCGCATAAACCTTTGAATTTTGGGCAGACTTCTTGGTGAAATGGAAGTACAGCCTAAAATTGGAGGCTGATTCAATGAAAAGCATTGATTGGAATGAAGTTGCTAGGTCCTTTAAGAATACATTATCTCTGCGTCGTACGAAAATTACCTTATATATGGCTATGGTATTATGGGTTGCAGTGGCGACCCAGATGATTGTAAACCGGGTATTCCAAGAGGATATTAAGATTACCGAAGCTTTTGTGAAAACGAATACGGATGAGATGCAAAGCAGCATTGAAATTGCTGCGGAGTATAGCTCCGGTGATCTGAGTGCAGAGGATAAGAAGACGCTGATCTGTGATCTGGCGGCGAAGATGGGGTTGACCATTGACAAGGACATTTCTGTCTGGGAAGAAGGAGATCGTAGTGAATTCTATTACTATAAAAGAGCCAAAAAAGCCACCACTGAAATCAAGGTAATTAGTGTTGGACAGGAAGAGGACGATTTATGGGTAATGAAGCATTATATTATCGTTCGTCTATCCATTCAGGAAGGAATTGCCGGGATTGACAAATATAAGAGTGTCCTTGAAAAGGCCTTTGACAAGCTGAAGGTTAAGGATATGCAGGTTACACTGAAATACGAAGGAAACCAGGAGGGAGATCTGACCTCGGAACAGAAACATGAGGTTGCGCAGCTTTTGGTGGATGAACTTCAGGGTGAAATAGCTCTGGAATATGATGAAGGGGATATGTATACAGTATATGCCTATACCGGTATGTTGAAAGAATATGTGACCAGCATGGATAACAAAATAAATATACAGATTGCAATCTCCTATAATGAGATAACCAATAAAACCAGGATAACCCTGGCTACACCGATACTAAGTGACAACTGGTAGAAGAATGGTAGTGTTTCGGATAAGCTATAATTTAAGGAAGGGGAAGAGAGTGTACTTCCCCCTCCTTGGATACTACAAGATACAGAAAAGATAGCGGTATTAGAACCAGCGTCTTCTGCTACGATAACGTCTTCTTCTGTTAAAGATTTCTGATAACAAGAGAAGAGATACCATATCGCGAAGATAGTTCGAATTTCTTCTCGGAGGATAAAAATATAAACTATTCATTTCTACCTGGGGCTCATCCTCGACTTTTTTAATTCTGTCATAAATATGATCTGTCAGCTTATCAAGATATTCCTTGTCAGGATATTCATCAAACATCATACTTCCGTCGTATTCCATCTTATCACATTCATCTTCGATCTCTTTCTGGATTGTTCTCGCGGTCTTTGGATAAAGTTGTTTCATATATTCCAAATCACGGTCGAGATCAGTGCTGTTGTCATATCCGTACAGAGGAAATAGAGGGATCCCCATTGGTACTTGATAAGCATTTGAATTCGGAAGATACATATTTGGTATTCCCTGATAGGGAGGATTATTCATATAGGGCATGGTTCCGGGTGCATAAGGAAGAGTGGGATTAAAATAGTAAGGCATCTCTTGGGGAGCACCGGGCTGCATACCATAAGGCATATTACCCTGAGGGGCTGGCATGTTATTGGTTGTCGATGGAGTAGAGCCTTGCATTGGTTGAGGTCTTCCCGGCATCGGGGCGGGTACACTGGTAGGAGCCTGAGGGGTAGTAACCGGGGTGGGTGCCATGGTATTCATCGGCGGTTGTGGTGCTACACTGTTCGTACCGGGCATTGGCATACCGGGCATTGGCAT
>JAGFXQ010000220.1 GCA_017861355.1 Bacillota bacterium | reverse complement strand
TCAAAATCCTCATTCTTCATATGAACTTCGCCGCGGATCTCAATATAAGGAACAGACTCCTTCAACTTAGTCTTAACATCCTAGATCATCTTTACATTATCCGTTACATCCTCACCCTGGTTGGTGCCATCGCCTCGGGTCACACCCATCGTCAGCTTGCCCTCGGTATAGCGAAGAGCTACGGATAATCCATCAATCTTCTTCTCTACTATGAATACCGTATCCGGACGTTCCTTCTGTACCTTCTCAACAAAGCTGATTACTTCCTCCTTGTCAAATACATCCTGCAGACTGAGCATTGGTACATTATGCTTCACCAGAATTCCGGCTTCTCTTTTTGCTGTTCCGCCTACTTTCTGCGTCGGCGAATCCAGATCAGAATATTCTGGATGCTCTTGTTCTAATCGACGCAGTTGCTGCGACATCCGGTCATAATCATAATCTGATATCTCCGGATCATCCATATTATAATAACGATCATTATGATACTTGATTTGCTTTCTTAAATCCTCTATCTCTTTTTTGATATCCATACCAGTCATACCTTCCTAATAATATTTCATCGTATATTACCAAGTATACCCCATCGAACAGTCATCGGATGCCCTTACCGGGAGTAATTTATCCATTATTTACGTTGAACTTTCTCCTTCTGCAGTAACTGGTTCAATTCTTCAATCTCACGTTCAGTGACATTACGGTAATCTCCGGTTTTCAATCTTCCCAACAGGATATTCATAATTCGTACTCGTCTTAAATTTGTGACCCGGTAACCAAGTGTTTCACACATACGTCGAATCTGTCGATTCAAGCCCTGTGTCAAAACGATATTAAAGGTGTTTTTATCAATTTGATTCACCTTGCAGGGTTTGGTTACCGTATCCAGAATTGCTATTCCCGAAGACATTTTCTTAAGGAACTCCAAGGTGATTTCTTTATTCACGGTGACAATGTATTCCTTCTCATGGTTATTCTCAGCGCGAAGGATTTTATTTACGATATTGCCATCATTCGTCAGCAGAATGAGGCCCTCAGAATCCTTATCCAGTCGGCCGATCGGATAGATTCTCATATTGTAACCGATATAGTCTATGATATTATCCGGCTCACTATGATCTGTTGTACAGACAATTCCCTCCGGTTTATTAAATGCAATCAGAACCAGTTTTTCTTCCTTCTTCACCGGCTTGTCACAAAAGGTTACTACATTATTCTTGGTCACCTTTGATCCCATCTGTGCGGCAACTCCATCAATCTTTACCTTACCTTCTTCAATGTAACGGTCCGCTTCTCTTCTGGAGCATATTCCGGCATCGCTAAGGTATTTATTAATTCTTATCGCTTCGCTATCATCCACCTGGGAGGTCAACCTCTTCGTTCTTTTTGCCATATTATACCTATACCTTTCTATTATACGATCCTTTCCGCGATCATAAATTCGCGGCTTTATCGTCGATATCTCCAATTTTACTGTATCTATAACAACTAATTATACTTGATTTCATATAGTTCGTCCACCTGTTTTTACCCTATCAAAGCCTCTATGTGTACGTATTCCCATATAACAAAAAAGTGCAACCATTAAGTAGTAAGCACTTAAACCGTTGCACTTATATTATCTAGAGATAATTTTTCATCACTTCGATATTGTCCTGTTCCTTCTTAACGAATTCCTCTGCGATCTTGGTACTGGCACCATCCGCATCCTTCTTCGAATGAATCAGTTTCGTCATCTGAGTAATTCCCATGGTACTTCCCTTAAGCACCATGGAAGCGATATGACTATCTGAGGAGTCCCTCAGCATATTCATTTTTACATTTCCTTTCATCATCACTTTATTATAAATTGAAACATCCTTTGCTTTCGTTCCACTCATGCGCATCTGACGCTTCGATTTATCTGCAATCTCCTGATAGTCCCTTAATTGCTTATGAAGGTCATTGCTTAGCTGCTGATCCTTCACTTTATCGAGAACAGACTCTATTGCAGTAATTCCGATGGAAGCATTTTGGTAGGTTTTCTCTAAAAGATCTAAATCCACATTCCCAATCATAATAAACACTCCTTATCCTATAAGCTAATTATAGTATAAGGAGTTGAATTATGAATTATTCAGTTGAATCGCCTTCGGCAGAATCGCTTGCACTTTTACTGGTCATTGCATCGATGCTCTCCCAGAAATTCTTAAGATCTTCGTCTTTTTCAACCGCTTTTGAACTTTTTTCATCCGTCATTTCAATCAAAGCAACTACATCTTCGTCATTATTTCTTTCATCGAAATAAGTTTTCAAATTACCATCCATGTCGCCGGAATAGATCTTTAGTTTGTTATCCTCTCCGGTGACTACATAGAACTTGGCAAGTCCGGGTGCAGGTGTATTGATACTGGTGAACTTGATCTCATGGTATACATATACAATATAAGTACCTTCCTTCTCGGCCTTCTTTGTATATGTCTTAATATTGCGGTAGTCCTCTATATATTCCGTCTTTGTCTGAAGCTGCTCCTCTGATTCAACCTTACTTGGATCACTCAGTATGCTCTTCAGAGTCTCAATATCACGATTATTCTTAGCGGTATAATAAGCTTCAAACAAGGAATCGATCTCAGGATAAGTCCCTGCTTTCTCGATCGGATATACCGGTACCGGAGTCGGTGACGGTATCGCTGTTGGTGTGAGTGTCAATTCCGGTGTTGCAATTGCTTTCTCTGCAGCCATAAGTGTCTCGTTGTCTCCGCTAATATCGTCTGACAATACTTCTGAGCTCAGCATAGTTGGAGCTGTCTTTTCTTCCGCTTTCGATCTGTCTTGACTGACAGATAATGTCAATATTCCAATTCCCATTGTACTCATTGTTGTTAACAGAATAATTTTTTTATATTTGAGTTTCATTATTATCTCCTTAAAAACACGTTTAACCGATTTCATATTTACTCTTTTACTTTTTCCATTTTAACAGATATCTATTAAAAAATCAACCCATAAATTTCATTTTTATGTAACATATTTTAATAATTTCGTAACATTTATGTCTTGATTCCCCCTTTTTTTAATGTGAAAATAATTTTACATTGCCTTGGTAAGAATATATAATTAAAACATAAGTATCCAAATATGTCAAAGTCATATTCTGTCAGATATGGTATTGTTTGATCAAACCCTGTAAAATCAAGGCATTTACAGAGCATTAAGCAGGAAAGAAGGGTAAAAACCATGAATCAGTTACTAGGTCAACAGTTAAAGCGAATCGAACTACAGGAGAAGAAAATATTAGGACCGTCGAACCGCCCACTTCTGGAGTCAACATTATCACCAATACTGGATAAAATACAGGACAAAATTCCTACCAAACTCATTGATACTCTAAATACAGCATTCTATAAAAGCTTTCAATTGGTATTTGAAAAAGGAAGTACCTATATTGAAAAGACTTATGACAAAGATAAAATCGAGTTGGAGCATGACATCAATAATTATGCTCTTGATAAACGTATTAACAAGAAACATATCAATAAAATGGATCGACACTCCAAGCAATCAAAGCTGATTAATTCCTCAATCTCCGTAATCGAAGGCAGTGTTCTTGGCTTATTCGGTATCGGACTTCCGGATATCCCTTTATTTCTTGCGGTTCTTGTCAGAACGATCTATGAAATCGCCCTAAGTTATGGATATTCTTATTCTTCCTCCGAGGAGAAAGCATTTCTTTTGCTATTAATCCATGCTGCTGTAGCAAAGGAAGAGGAACAGAAGGAATTAGATAAGAACCTGGAGGCTTTGGGTGCAGCTATTGATAGCAGCCTTGACACCAAAGTTGATACGGATCTTCTTATGAGAGAAACCGCCAATGCCCTTTCACAAACACTGTTAACCACAAAATTCCTGCAAGGACTTCCGATTGTTGGAGTCATCGGAGGCGCGGTAAATTACAGCATCACAAACCGTGTCGCAAAATACGCCCAAATAAAATACAAGAAAAGATACCTGCAGAAAAAATTATAAACCAAGCTTGTCTCATTCTATCTTATTATGAATGAGTCAATATTATGTATCCTTCTCCCTCCGGAAATCGATGAAAACTTTCTTTACTTTGGATTCTAGATAGTATATAATAACATAGTCCGATTAAGCCCTAGTCTTGATCGGCTGTCCTGCATCTGTAGCCCAGTGGATAGAGCGTTCGCCTCCGAAGTGAAAGGCCGCTGGTTCGAATCCAGTCAGGTGCATATAATAAATTAAAAGAACGGGCTGTTGCAAAACATTAGCTTACGAACATTGTGGTTTACAATACTACCACAATGAATGAAAGTTTGTTTTTGCAGCAGCCCGTTCTTTTTATGCGCAGACCAGCTTACTAAGAAATCTATGAAACATGACAAGGATAGGTTCATATACATTATTGAGGTGAAATATATGAATTCATGTGAACTTGTATCTCTTGTTACGGCTCTTGCCTGTAGTATCGCAAAATGCTTTCCAGAGGAGGAGCTTCCACTTCTTATTGCAATGTTAACGCAGCTGTCCGATACACTGACTACTATCCTTGCAGCGGAAGAATTGAAAGAGTCCAGGGAGGCTGAATGCAAAGAGAAGCTTCCCTCGAAAGGTAACCCTGATAGCAATACAACCACAGATAATAATTCAAGAAACGGCTCCATCCCTACGCAAAGCTCTTCTGTTTCATTTCCGAATTAAGCATCTTTAAATCTATTCTGTATAAAAGGGACACATACAATATAGCATTGTTGTGTCCCATACTTACATTTTTAGATTTTATAATGGCTGAGATCTTCCTGGAAGTTTTGTATCATCTGATCAAATACAGCAATCTGAGTGGTTAATTCATTGATCTGGTCAACATATACTGCCACATTAGAACTTGCTTCCTGCGTTGCTGCTGAGTTCTCCTCTGCTATCGCAGCAAGGCTATGCATATTATCAAACAGTGAGGAAATATTATCTGCTTCCACTTTAAGCTCCTGTGAAGTCTGTATCATCAGATTCGATATCGTCTTCAGGTTATTATTCGCTGCACTGGAGGTCTTGACTGCATCTCCTAACTTCTGGCTTTCAGACTCAAGGATCTGATACTGAACATCGATGTCCTCAACAACTCCGTCAATACTTTCCACAAATCCCGTTAGACTCTGATTGATCTGATTTACAGCTTGATTCGTCTGAGCGGAAAGATTTCGCACCTCGTCCGCCACGACAGCAAATCCTTTGCCGGCATCGCCCGCTCTGGCTGCCTCTATCGATGCATTCAAAGCCAGGAGATTTGTCTGCTTGGCTATCGTAGATACAATAGATACAATCTGCATCATACCCTCTGCATTTTTCCGCAGCTCATCACTGCTGTTTCGAATGGCGTTAAATTTATCCAGTACATTATGAATCTCTAAGGTGGTATGATCAACATTCTGGAAGCTGCTCTCTAACTTATCCATTGCCGTCTCAATCTTCACTTCATTCTTCTGACTCTCCCCTGAGATACGAGTTACATTGCGAATACTCTCACTTAGTATGCCAACTGAGTTTTCTGTATCCTCGGCCTGAGTGATTGCAGCCGTAGCTACTTCGTCAAGCACCGCCGTTATGTCATTGGAGGTAGCCTGCATGGTCTTTGCAATCTCAGTTACTGAACCATTGAAGGTATACATCTCATCGACAATCGCGTTAAAACCAATGAAGTCCTTCTGCACTCTCTTCTTCAGTTCATTCACCTGCAACATAATAGCTTCATATTCATCCTTGGTTCGAATGGAGGTATATTCTACGAAATCACATCCACTCAGCTTCTCAAGCTCTGCTTTTAGCATCTTCTGCGGTCTATGGAACAAGTATGCAGAAAAAGAAGTCGCTGCAAAAGTTAACGCTCCTAATGGAAGCGCATAGATCTTCTCCGGCAAAATCGCAGCAGAAGCAGCCAGGATTAATATTGTATTCAAGACTGCCGTCTTTATCGTCGTATTTTTGATAATTCCAAAAGAAAAGAATTGGTTCAATCGGTATCGCTTGGTCGATTGAATTTCTTTCTCAAATGTTAATTTGAGTTGAACCTCTCCTTCTTT
>JAGFXQ010000219.1 GCA_017861355.1 Bacillota bacterium | reverse complement strand
AGCAAAACAATCACTACAGTTTCCATACTCAACCTAATCATAAAGTTAATAATGTGTATTATAGTGCCTAATCTAATTATATTTGGATTATTCTTTCGAAGCAAAGAATTTGAATACGTCAATGAACAAATTATCTCGAAAATTAAGAATAAGCTAAAAGCGATAGCAATTCAGCGCAAAAGAAATAGTTACGAAATAGAACAGGAAGATTTGCATGATTAGGAAATATAATTTCTCCTTTTAAGGATCTAAAATGATATGGAAGAAGTTGATTTTGTAGCCTGTTCGGAATACTACAAATAGAAAAGATCGGAGTTGGCCTATGAGCATATTCGTAAGTGTTATTATTCCTATTGTAAACATAGAGAAACAGCTCCGTCGGTGCGTTGACTCAATCATAAGGCAGACCTATCCTAATCTGGAAATCATCTTGGTGGATCATGGCTCAACAGACGGGGTTACGGGGCTATGTGATGATTATGCCAGGAAGGATCATAGAATTCATGTAATACATACGACGGAGGGCAGCCTTTCGGAGGCTAAAAATACCGGATTGAGAGTCGCAACCGGTGATTATATATATTTCCTTGACGGGAGCGACTATGTGGTTGAGACCTTACTTGAGGTCGCCTTAGAGAATGCGATTGCTACCTCGGCGGATCTGGTTATATTTGATTACAATAAAATAGATGAATTTGATAACTTATTGTCTCCGGTTAGATTTAAGGCTGCATTATATGAGATTGAGGCTCACAACAGATTAGAATATATTATTAACAACCTGCAGCAATACAGTACGGGCTGGGAGGTTGGGAACAGGCTATTTAAGGCAGACATGATTCGAAGGAATAATCTGTTCTTTTGGGATAAGGAATTAATACTGAAAGAGGATCTTGGGTTTTCTTTGAACTATGCGTTATATGCTAATAAGATTTCATACCTGCCTAAGATGTTATATTATTATCGGCTTCAAAAAACATCGGACCGGGCACAGTCACCAACCGAACCAATGCTCACAGAAGCAATCGAATTATGTAAGCTTGTGGATGACAAGATAAAGACTTCTTTTAAAGGCTCTCCTATCGAAAAGGAATTGCCAATTCTATTGTTTTCATTCGTGAATGAACAGCGAAGCAAATTACACTCCTATAATTATAGAAACGCTTTATCCTCCATGAATGACAAAGACATATTTTATAGACTGAATAGGCAGTTTATTGCGAAACCTTTATCTTTCCTGAGATATTATGGTGCCGCAAGGGGGATAGCATTCTTGCTGCAATGTATTTTCATTGCCTCTGAGAAAACAGAAAGAATAGGAATTTCAATCATCCATATGATGAACAAATTCAAAAAGATATCGGAGACCTTTCAATATAATAAGACGAAGCTGTTTTCCAAAAAGCGTCTTTTTCTAATCGGATGTGAAGATTTCTGGAATCTTGGAGATCATCATATTGCAATCTCAGAGATTGAATATCTGCAGAAGATACTACCGGATTATGCGATTGTCGAGATTGCGGCATCAAAGTATTTTGCCGTTCATCGGTTGCTTCCGTTGGTTATTCGAAGAAAAGATTTCATCTTCATGCATGGAGGAGGCAATATGGGAAACTTCTATATGCTTGCAGAACAAATCCGAAGAGATCTTTTGAATCGATTCCGAGAGAATGAGAAGGTGATATTTCCCCAAACAATTCATTATGATTGCTCCGATGAGGGAAAAGCTGAATTAGAAAAAGACCAACGAATTATCAAAAAGAGCAAGCATTTGACGTTATGTACTAGGGAACATTATTCTTATGAATTGGCAAAGCAGTATTTTGAATGCAATGTAATCCTGACACCGGACATTGTCTTGTTCTCAAATTACTCTGATTATATTAATTTGGATCGAAAGGGTGTGCTTCTTCTTTTACGAAATGATTTGGAGGGGATAATAACCTGTCAGGATAAGCACCGAATCGAACTGGTTGTTGAGCAATATACGTTGGAAATTCGAAGGAATGACACTCAATTAATTACTGACATTAATATACTTGATCGAAGAGAGGTATTAGATGACTTTGTCCGCAAAATAGCGGAGTCTGAATTCGTCATAACAGATCGCTTGCATGGTATGGTATTTTGCGCAATTACTAGAACTCCTTGTATTGTTTTATCAAATTATAATCATAAAGTGAAAGGAGTCTATGAATGGCTTTCGAAATTAGAGTATATTATTTTGATTAATCAATTGAGTGAGTTGGACGGAGCCATTAAAAAGCTATTACAGATAGAGACTGTAATATACGACAATTCGACTATATTAGGAGAATTTGATATTTTGACAAAGTTATTGATGAGTAAGCTACAGTGAATTCTTTCTTCCTATTTACACTAATTAATACTTTAACAGGACTGTATGCTTCTAATTAACATAATACGAAGGAGGGAGCATGAATATGAACCATAAAGTAAGTGTTATTATTCCGATCTATAAAGTGGAACAGTATATTCGCCGTTGTATTGAATCCGTCCTTACTCAAACATATTCTAACTTGGAAATTATATTGGTGGATGATGGTTCTCCTGATAATTGTCCAATCATCTGTGATGAATATGCCAGGCTTGATCAGAGAATCAAGGTAATCCATAAACCAAACGGTGGTCTTTCTGATGCAAGAAATGCAGGATTAAAGGTATTTACCGGGGATTATGTCTATTTCTTTGACGGGGATGACTATATTGAGAATAATTTAATCGAGATTGTTTTACATAATGCGGTTACAACCTCTGCGGATCTAGTTATATTTAACTATTATAGAGTGGATGAAAATGATAATTTATTGTCAACCAGTAATTTTAGAACAGGAATATACCAAATTGACGATCAAAACCGAGTTAAATATATCGTAAATAACATAGCGAAATATGTTGTAGGCTGGGAGGCTTGGAACAGGCTATTTAAGGCAGATGTCATTAGAAAGAATAATCTGTTTTTTTGGGACAACAAATTGATATTTGCAGAAGATTTTGGGTTTTCCTTAAATTTCGCTTTACATGTGAATAAGATTTCCTGTATACCCAATGTCCTATATTATTATCTGATCAGGGAAAATTCGATTATGTCGCAGGCGGCCAAGGAACCAAGGCTCTCAGCCTCGATTGCTTTAAGTAAGCTGATGGAAGATAAGATAAGGAATTCCTTCCGTAATTCTATCCTGGATAGGGAGTTCCCGATT
The DNA here is from genome assembly GCA_017861355.1 of Bacillota bacterium. Taxonomy (GTDB): domain Bacteria; phylum Bacillota; class Clostridia; order Lachnospirales; family Lachnospiraceae; genus Mobilitalea. Next base: position 2,869 of record JAGFXQ010000219.1, on the reverse strand, counting down.
TTGTTTTATAGCATAATATATGAGCAGCTCAGAGGCGCTACAAAAGAAAATTACAAAAGATCAATTTCTTCGATCAATGATAAGGAATATTTTCATAATAACTTGAAACGAGTAGCCGGAAGACCGGCATTACTATTTAAGCATTATGGGGTGACACGAGGCGTCGTCGTTTTATTGATTTGTATCTTCTTGATTACACATAGGTTTGATAGTCTTAATACTCGTATTCTCGAATCGTACAAAAAAAGGTGGAAGATATCAGAGGTTTTTGAAAATAACAAAGGAAAGTTGTTCTCAAAAAAACGCATTTTCTTAATAGGCTCCGAAGATTTTAAGGATCTGAAAGACCACCAAATTGCAATTTCGGAATTAGAATATCTTCAGAATACATTTCCGGAGTATTCCGTTATTGAAATCACAGCCTCCGAATATTTATCGGTTCGTACCATGCTCTCGTTCACCATCAAAGGTCGAGATTTGTTATGTATTCCCGGTGGTGGGAATATGGCTAAGGTAACTTCGCTTTCCGAGTGTATCCGACGAGATGTTATGAAGAAATATCGACATAACCGGAAAGTGATATTTCCTCAGACGATTCATTATGCCGCCTCAGAGGAGGGAATACTGCAATTAGTAAGAGATCAAAGCGCTATAAAAAAATGTAAAAATTTAACCCTATGTGTCAGAGACCAGTCCTCCTATGAATTAGCAAAACAGTACTTTGACTGTAACGTGGTTTTAATGCCGGATATCCTACTCTATTCAAATTATAAAAAACAATTTGATTTCAAACGAAATGGGGCATTACTTCTCTTCAGCAAAGACATTGATGGAGGATTATCCGGGCAGGACAAGCAACGAATTGAAGATGTTATACATCAATACATAAAGAAACTACAATCAAATGACACAATTCTGAATTCAAATATCAGTGTTTTTGATCGAAAGGAGGTTGTTACTTCTTTTCTTCAAAAAGTAGCGAAAGCAGAGCTTGTTGTTACTGATCATCTGCATGGCATGCTATTTTGCGTAATTACACAGACCCCATGTATTGTTCTCTCGAATGATAAGGAAAAGATCATGGAGGTTTTTGCTTGGATATCGGAATTGGATTACATAAAAGTGATACAAAATAACAGCGAATTAGAAGACGCGGTTCAAAAACTCTCAAAATATGAAATGATAGATTATGATAACTCAGGTATAATGAAAGGCTTCGAGGGCTTGACAAAACTCTTAAAAGAAGGAATCGAATGAAAAATCTTAGATGCTTCACAAAAAATAAACCTGATACAAGCCAGACTGAATAAGTCTAGTTTGTATCAGGCTCACTACACCATATAATTAAGTTGTTATAAGTAAGAAATGAAATTGTTAAGATACGATAATGTTATAGAGAGAGGTTTGTCCTCCTTCTATATAGGTGTTTGTATACATGGGAATCGAGTTGTTGATTAATACAATTTTTTGTGTTGTCTGATCAGAGATAGCCATGTAATAAAACGATTTCAAGGAATCGGATGACGGACAGGATACATTATTATTTGAAAAGGTAAACACATGTCCATCCATTGTAGTACCGTTCAACATAAAGAGAGTTTCATTTGATGTATTGTTTGATTGGCAGTTTATCGTATTATTCATTATCGTAACATCGGTGAAAAGAGTTTTATTGTAAAATTCAAACATTGTTGAAGCAGAACCGTTGAAGGTTACCACATTTGCCTGGAAGGAAATGATGGAGCTGCCTAAGCGCTTGGTATCTTCATTCACTGTAATGGTATTGTTATTTACGACAGTATTATTAATAAATAATGCTTCGTTTACCTTTGTGTTACATGTAATGTCATTATAGGTTATGTATAAATACCCATCTGTGATACCGCCAAAATTAGCAGTGGGACTATTTTTGATTTCTATCGTATTATTTGTAACAGTAATATTATTATCTACAACCGAACCTTTTAGTACGTACACCGGATTATAGTTCGTTAGGGGTGTGAAGTTGATTGTATTATTACTGATAGTCACATTTTTTGAATCTCCAACGGCTATTGCAGCATAATCTGCAGAGACATTTAATGTGTTACCGGAAAAGGTGATGTTATCTAAACCAAATCCATCGTAACCCAGACTAACACCAAGTGTTCTTGGCTTTGATACCACACCGGCTAATGCATTAATATTATTGTTTGTAATAGAAAGATTAGTGATGGTAGTGGTAGAACCGGTGAAGGATGCAAGTATTTCATCATGGCAGTTTGAAGTTAGAGTATTATTGGTAAAAACCAGATCAGAAGCACCATGATTATAGATATCACGAAATTCTGCGCATACACCGGCATTGGTATCAGCTAAGTTAGTGAAGGTTGAGTTTTGTATCGTTATATTATGCCATCCGGTAAAAAGATCCAGATTGCTATACTCAAGATCATGCGAAGCACCAGAGGGCAATACCGTTGAAGGAATGGTGAAGGAACAATGATCAATGGTTACATTGGATGCGTTCATAATTACAAACTGAGTTTTATATCCAACTAATTTTGTTTCTCTTGCTTCTATATTCAAATCATTGATATTAATATTGCTAGCTTCCACATTAAAGTACCATTCATAATAGCTGGAGGTACTTCTGTAATCGTTATCGGTAAATATGGTAGCATTATTGCCTAAAATAGTAACACCGGAGGTCTTCAGGGTGATAATATTATTTGTTTTATAAGTCGCATTTGCCTCAAAGACTACTGCATCAGAACCGCTGTTCAGAGCGTTATTGATCGCAGCTGTGTCATCATGAACGCCATCACCATATGCGCCAAACTCTTTAACGTATGCTATCTTTTGGAAACCCGGTATGGATGGCGCGACC
>JAGFXQ010000218.1 GCA_017861355.1 Bacillota bacterium | reverse complement strand
AGGCACTTCAGAAGATGACTACGCCAAAATCCGTTGTAAGACGTGATGGTGTAATCAAAGAGATCAATTCGGAAAATGTGGTTCCCGGAGATATCATTATCCTGGATGCCGGAAGATTTATATCCGCTGATCTTCGCTTAATTGAAAGTGCAAATCTTCAGATTGAGGAATCGGCTTTGACCGGTGAATCAGTCCCTACTTCTAAGAATGCCAATACTGTCTTTGAAGATCCAAAGACGCCGGTTGGGGATAAAGCAAATATGGCTTTCTTGTCAACTCTGGTTACCTATGGACGAGGTGAAGGTGTCGTAGTTGCTACTGCGATGGATACAGAAATCGGTAAGATTGCAAAAATCCTGGAGGATGACGATGATGAAATGACTCCTCTTCAGAGGCGGCTTGACGAACTCGGCAGAATCCTTGGTTTCCTTGCGATTGGTATCTGTGCATTAATATTTATCATTGCATTAATTCAAAAACGAGATTTATTTGAAATGTTCTTAACCGCCATCAGCTTAGCAGTTGCCGCTATTCCGGAAGGTTTGGCTGCAATCGTAGCAATCGTATTGGCTCTTGGTGTTACTAAAATGTCCAAGATAAATGCAATCGTGAAGAAGCTTCCTGCGGTTGAGACCTTAGGCTCAGTTAACATTATCTGTTCTGATAAGACCGGTACCTTAACCCAGAATAAGATGACCGTAGTGAAGCAATATACCTCGGGACAACTAACAGAGGTATCACAGACAGGCACTAATTTGACTGCTACTTCGGACGAGAAGGAATTAATTCGATCCTTTGTATTATGCTCGGATGCTACTTACGAAGACGGTCAGGGCACCGGTGATCCTACCGAGATAGCCTTAATCATTCTTGGTGACAAATATAATCTTCGTCGTCTTGACTTAAATAATCAACATAAAAGAGTATCGGAAAATCCTTTTGATTCTGACCGTAAGCTGATGTCTACATTAAATGCGGAAGGCAGCGGCTATCGTGTGCATACCAAAGGTGCTATTGATAATATCTTAAAAATATCTACCACTGCTTTGGTGAATGGTCAGGTAGTTCCCCTGACTTCTGATTTAAAGGCAGATTATATGCGAATTACCGAGGAGATGTCCGATAGTGCCCTTCGTGTTCTTGGCGTTGCATATAAGGATACAACAACCATGATTGCTCCGGAGGAGATGGAGAAGGACTTAACTATCGTTGGTCTTGTTGGTATGATTGATCCTCCAAGACTCGAAGTAAAAGATTCGATTACGGAGGCAAAGAATGCCGGTATCCGTCCCATTATGATTACCGGTGACCATAAGAATACTGCGGTTGCGATTGCGAAGGAATTAGGAATTGCCGATTCAATTGAACAAAGCTTAACCGGTGCTGAGATTGATGAACTTTCAGATGAGGATTTTGCTGCTAATATAAATAATTACCGCGTATTTGCCAGAGTTTCACCGGAGCATAAGGTAAAGATCGTCAGAGCCTTCAAGGCTCAGGGTAATATCGTATCCATGACCGGTGACGGTGTCAATGATGCTCCCTCCCTTAAGTTTGCCGATATCGGTGTTGCTATGGGTATCACCGGAACAGATGTAGCAAAAGGCGCCAGTGATATGATCCTCACCGATGATAACTTTACAACAATTGTCCATGCGATTGAAGAAGGCCGAAATATCTATAACAATATTAAGAAATCGGTTATCTTCCTCTTGTCCTGTAATCTGGGTGAGGTTATTGCTATATTTATTTCCATTCTCTTAAATTGGCCGGTACCTTTAATCGCTACTCAGATTCTCTGGGTTAACTTAATTACAGACTCCTTACCGGCGATTGCTTTAGGCATCGATCCCGGCGATAAGGATGTAATGAAGCAGCAACCACGTAATCCGAAGGAAAGCTTTTTTGCCAAAGGAGCAGGGATGAGAGCCGTAATCGGTGGTGTTTTAATCGGAGTCTTTACTCTGGTTGCCTTTTATTATGGCCTTTGGGAGCATGGATATACCCTCGGAGCAGGAACTGTACCGGAAGAAGCTCTTCCCTATGCCAGAACGATGGCTTTTGTGGTGCTGGCAGCTTCCCAGTTGTTCTATTCCTTATCCATGAGGAATTCTGAAAAGTCCATCTTCAAAGTTGGCCTGTTCTCAAATAAGATATTGATTTTATCCATCATAGTAGGTGTCATGCTTCAGTTGGTAGTAATCTCCGTACCATTCCTGGCAAATGCCTTTGGTGTTCATAATCTTACACTTCAGGATTGGGCGATTGTAATCAGCTTCTCGCTGATCCCGTTAGTGGTCAATGAATTAATTAAGTTGTATCGACGCGTTCAGAATAGATAATATTGAAAAGCAATCGTTTTGAAAGGAGTTTTACTACCGATGGACAATAATTTAAAAGAAATCTACCTTGCAGGCGGATGCTTCTGGGGTACGGAAAAATATCTTTCCAACATTCATGGTATCGTATCAACCGATGTCGGCTACGCGAATGGTAATACTGAGAATCCTTCATACCAGGAGGTGTGCCATAATAATACGGGGCATGCAGAGACGGTTCGGGTATTCTATGATCCAAAGCAGATCCGTCTGGAATTTATCCTGACTTTGTATTATGATGTCATTGATCCCACCAGTGTCAATCGTCAGGGTGGAGATACCGGTACACAATATCGCACCGGTATCTATTATGTGGATGAGAAGGATCTTCCGATCATTCAGCAATCGATTCAAGAACTAAGTACTCATTATGAGAAACCAATTGCTATCGAAGTATTACCTCTTCGTAATTACTATCTCGCAGAAGAATATCACCAGAAATACCTGGATAAGAATCCGAATGGCTACTGCCATATCCATCATGCGAAATTCGAACAGGCGAAGGCTGCAGTGGATGATGTACTGAAATAAGCAATGATTTAGAAAAATTGTAAATGCTACTGATTTTACTTTATTATTAATAAAATAAGGATGATGGTACTCCTTCTCAACGGTATACTTACCGTACATGTTCGGAGTTTCATCATCCTTATTTGATTCTTATTGCTAAGATTCTATATCACAATCTTATTCTTATTCGCAATCTTATTCTACACCCTTAAGAGAGCTTACCATATCAATACTCTTCACCTTCTTCGAGAATAGCCGGTTCACCGCCGCTGATAATATTAAGGTTCCCAGAATACTGTATACATAGGAACCAAACTCAACCACAATAATAAAATCAAAGACATCCCCAAGGAATTGAAAAATATAGCTCAGAATAAATATTCCGATTTGAATTCCCGGTACCAAACCGATTACTGTCAGCCAGATGTTCTGGGTAAGAAGTAATCGTCGAAGCTTTCTGGACTTAAAGCCCATAACCTTTAACGTGGATAATTCTCTCTGTCGCTCCGTGAAGGATAGAACACCGAGGTTATAGATAACCACTACAACTAAGACAATCGCAGCAAATATTAATGTATAAACCATAACATCCATTGCCTGAGCCAAAGTATTATAGCTTTCAACTAAAGCTTCTTTGCCTGATATCTTTTCAATTCCGTCTTCTCCTTCTTGTAATACATCGGATATATCCTTTTGTGCTGTAATAATCATACTCGGATGATAACTGTATCCCAGTTTTTCATAAAAGGGTCGATACATGGCAATCCCCTGAGTAAATGGAGTCCGATAGATTGCTCCAATGACTGAGTTATTCCATTTCTCCTCCTGATAGAAATGCCATGACAGCTCATCTCCTACCTTCAAATCCATGTTCTCAGCCATCTTATAGCTGATAGCGATGGAGTCCTGGGGAAGCTCAATGAAATTTCTGTTCTTATCGACGAAACGGATCAAATCTACCTCGTCCAGTACAGTGATCTCGCCGCTTTTCTTCTTCCCCTTCGCCTTGAGTTCAACTGCTCCCTCCAATACGCTCTCTCCGTTGATCTGCTTTATTACATAATCTATTTGCTCGTTGGATATTGATTTTTGCAGATCAAGCTGAGTCTCATATTGATTGATGACTTCATAATTCCATTCTACAATATGATCCATGGTATCCTGAAGCCCAAATCCACAAATCAGCAGTGCCGAGCAGCCCATTACTCCTACGATTGCCATCAAAGATCGTCCTTTACAGCGTATTACATCTCGTAGATTCCATTGAGAATGAAAGCTTAACCGTGACCAGAGCTTCGTCCGATCAAGAATACTGTGTTTCACCGACTTCGGTGCTTTGGGACGGAGACTTTGTGCCGGTGTATCGTTCAATACATTTCTGCAGGTAAGATACGTTGCCAAGGTACATCCAAGGATGGTTGCGAGAACCATAAAGAGTACTGATATAGGGATTGTTGACTTCCATTCCGGAAGTGTATAAACAGTCTGCATGGGTCCATAGAACACATAAGGGAGGAGCAAAGGTCCAATAATTACCCCTAAAACAGCTCCTGCAAGACTAACCCATAACCCATAAGAGACATAATGAAATAATATCCGTTTTCTTCGAAAACCAATCGCCATCAATACACCGATCTGTGTCCTTTGATTATTCACTATTCTTGCCATCGTAGTTACAATGGTCAATACTGCAACAGCCAAAAACATAACCGGGAAGATTCTGCCGATTGCTTTATGTTCTTTCATCTCTTCATTGAATTGCATATAGCTTCGAAAGTTGTCACGTGTGATATAAATGCCATATTTTCCATCCAGTGCTTTGTCAATCAAAGCCTCTAAAGCAGCGTCCGGTTTCTCCTTCGTCGTGACCAGAAGTTCGGTGTAGGTAATGGGTATCTCCTCTGGAAAAGCCTGATAGGATAGAACCCCAAAGCCATAGTCCGTCCGAACAGGAACGATATCATCCTCTCCTGCAGAATAGACATACTCCGGGCTCATTACTAGCCCTTTGATCTTTTTATCCAAGATAAGTCCATTCACATTAAGACCAATATAATCTCCAACCTTTATGCCTTTCGCTTTCGCGAATAATTGGTCCAACCATATCCCATCCTTATCATCAATGGAGAATTTCTCTCCTTCCATGAGCTTTATCTGCGATATATCATATTTTTCTGCAAAATGCAGCTTAATGGTCGGGCTATTGTCAAAATCAGCGATTGCTTTTAGTGTTAGTCTGCGCTCTACTCCGGTTACTTGCTCAAGCTTCTCAATCTCCTGCATTGATTCTCTGGTAAAATCAGTACCATAGATCCAAATATCCGCCATATTCGTTGCCTCATAGAAGTCATCTGCGGTTTTCTCAAGTCCGTATCCTTCACTAATTACTCCGGCATAAATAAAAACACCAAGAAATGCCATCAGAAAAATAGAGATGAATTGAGTTTTGTTTAATTTCATATCTCTTAGCATTTTACGAAGCATCACCAATTCACCTCACTTACATCGACCGGCATCGGATTAATCGTAATCTCTTTTATCCTTCCGTTCTTAATATGAATCACCTTATCGGCAGCCTGTGCCAAGGCAGCATTATGAGAAACAATGATGACTGTCTTCTTACTCTCTCTGCTTAAACGCTGTAAGAGACTTAAGATTACGGTACCGGTCTCAGAATCGAGTGCCCCGGTGGGTTCATCACATAGCAGCATGGCTGGGTTCTTGCAGATTGCTCTCGCGATAGATACACGCTGCTGTTCACCACCGGACAATTGTGCCGGAAATTGATTAAGATGTTCTTTTAATCCCACCGAATCCAGAACCTTCACCGGATCGGTTGAGTTCTTGGTCACCTCCTTTGTAAGTGATACATTCTCCAAAGCCGTTAGTGTAGGAATCAGATTATAGAACTGAAATACAAAGCCAACACTTGAAGCACGATACCCGGTCAATTCATCATCCTTATACTGCGCTATATTCTGTCCATTAATAATGATATCACCTGAGGTAGCATAATCCATGCCACCCAACAGATTTAACAGGGTTGATTTACCGGCACCACTAGGACCTAAGATTACAACAAATTCTCCCTCTTCGATTGCGAAGTTTATCCGGTCAACTGCCAGAAGCTTCGTAGATCCCATATCGTATTCCTTTGTCACATCCTTAAACTGAATGAAATTCATATACTCACCATACCCTTTCGCA